>DATJXP010000083.1:0-2749 GCA_035500035.1 Candidatus Acidiferrum sp.
TTCAGCGCGTTGTGGGCCGATTCGAACAGGCTGTTCGCCACCACGCCGACCACGATGGCCGGATCGCCCTTTTCGCTCATCGAAATTTGCACTTCCTGTCCCACGGCTTGATCAGGCGTCCAGCCCAATTGCGCGGCAGCCAGTTGGTTCAGGATCACACCGGCCTTGTGCGTGTCGTCGTGCTTGCCGCTCTGCAACAGGCGATCGCCAGGATGGTCTTCGTCGAACTCACGGCCGGCCAATACCGGAACCCGGTAAGCGCGGAAAAAATCGTAATCGATATACAGAAACGGCAACAAACTCATGTCCTGCTGACCCTGCGGGCGCAGACCCATGCTGTTGGTGTTGTTCACCAGCGGCGTTTGCGACGATGCACTCACTGCTTCCACGCCGGGAAGTCGCAACAGCGCCTGGCGCATGGCGTCCCATTGCGGACCCATGCCGGCCGTGGGCGAGCCGGCCATGATCAGTATCTGATCTTTCTGGAACCCCAGTTCGATGCTGCGGGCGTGACGCATTTGCAGTATTACCACCAGTGACGACACCACCAGCACGATGGCGATGGCAAATTGCAGAATCACCAGCGTGTTGCGGAATGCCAGCGAGCCGGTGCTGGCGAGTACGCTGCGCAGCACCTGTACCGGTTTGAAAGCCGACAGAAAAAATGCCGGATAGCTGCCGGCAAACAGGCCGACAATGACGACTGCGGCGGCCAGCAGCGCGAACACGCGTCCATCGAGCAGCACCTTGAGATCCAGACTCTTGCCGAGCAAGGCATTGAAGTACGGCAATACCAGCTCCACCAGCACCAGTCCCAGCACGGCGGCCAGCAACGTGAGCAACACCGATTCGCCGACGAACTGCCGCGCGATCTCGCTGCGGCTGGCACCGAGAGTTTTGCGGATGCCGACTTCCTGGCCACGCCGGGTCGAACGCGCCGTGGCAAGATTCATGAAATTGAAACAGGCGATCATCAGGATGAACAACGCGGCCGCGCCGAAGGTATAGACCGTGCTCATGCTGCCGGGCGGCGTCATTTCGAACTGACGGTTGGAATGCAGGTGAATGTCGCCGATGGCGGTGGCCGTCATGCCGCGAATGGTGGTGGCATTGGGATTGATGTGCTTGTTGAGGAATTCGTCGAAGCGTTGCGTAACGGTCGCGATGTTTACGCCCGGTTTCAGTTTGACGTAGGTGTGGAAATTGTTGCTGCCCCAGTTTTCGAAGAATTGCGGTCCGGCAATGTTGCGCAGGCTTTCCAGCGATCCGATCACCGACAGATCGAGATGCGTGTTGTGCGGCAGATCGCGGATGACGCCGGTCACCAGCATCGGTGCCTTGTTTTCCAGCAGCAGGGTCTTGCCGAGCGCCGGCTCGTTGCCGAAATATTTTTTGGCGATCGACTCGGTCAGCACGATGGTGAACGGTTTGGCCAGTGCCTGCGCGGGATCGCCGGCCAGCCACTGCAGTTTGAAGATGTCGAAGAATTCGTTGTCGGCGAAGCGGATGTTGCTTTCGTAAAAGGCGGTTTCGCCGTTGCGCAGCAGCGCCTGGCCGCCGAACAGTCGCGCCGCATGCTCGATTTCCGGGAAATCCAGCTTCAGCAACGGCGCCGTCTGCGGCGCGTTGGCAGCCATGAAGATGCCCTGGTGCGGGAAATCACTGGAGATGCGGTAGATGCGATCGGCGTCCTGCCACTGCTTGTCATAGCTCAGTTCGTCCAGCACGAAAAGCCCGATCAGCAACGTGCTGGCCAACCCCACTGCGAGACCCAGCAGGTTGATGGCCGAGTACAGCTTGTTACCGAGCAGGTTGCGCAGCGTGATTTTCAGGTAGTTGGCGAACATGGCTCGGCTCCCTTGGTTTATTCGTAACGCAACGCCAGCACCGGTTTCTGGCTTGCGGCCTTCGCCGCGGTGCCGCCGACCGTCACCCACGCGATGCACAGCGCAATCAAGCCACTGCCGATGAACAGCAGCGGCGTCAGGTCGATGCGATAGACGAAATTCTGCAACCAGCGATTCATCGCGTAGTACGACAACGGCCACGCGATGAGATTGGCGACCAGCACCAGTTTGCTGAAGTCGTTGGTCAGCAGCAGCACGATGCTCCACACGCTGCCGCCCATCACCTTGCGTACGCCGATTTCCTTGGTGCGGCGTTCGGTGTTGAACGTGGCGAGACCAAACAGGCCGAAGCAGGCGATCGCCACCGCCAGCAACGCGGCGCCAGCGAACACCTGCATCTGCAAATGATCTTGCGCGTACTGCGCCTTGATGTTGTCTTCCAACGAATAGGGCTGCACGATTTCGCCGGGGAACAGGTTGGCGAGTACCTGATGGATCTGCGCCAGCGTGTTGGTCCCCGCTTCCGGCGACAAGCGGACGCTGACGACGCCGGGAAACAATCCAACCGCCAACTCTTCCATCTGCGGATAGGCCATCGCCACCGGCGTATCGCGGGTGCTGATGATGGTGTCGGCGACCACGCCGACCACGGGGCTGTAGATCATGCCGTCCGGCCGTGGCATTTTCAGGTTCTTGCCCAGGGCTTCCGCCGGAGTCCAGCCGAGTTGGCGCGCCGCGGTTTCGTTGATCACCAACCCGCCATTGGGTTGCGGATTACCGTCACGCGGCACTGCCTTGACGACATCGTTATGCCCCTCGGTACCGGGATAACGGCCGGCCAGCAGTTTGATGCGGTAGAACGGCAAGTACGCCGGTGAGCTCAACATCAACGAGATGTTCTG
>DATJXP010000084.1:0-9103 GCA_035500035.1 Candidatus Acidiferrum sp.
TGCCGAGCGCTTCCACCGCACCGCGCACATAATCCGCTTCGCCCACCGAAACGCCGCCGGTGCTGATAACGCAATCAGACCCGGCCGCCGCTTGCTGCAACGCCGTTTTGGTGGCGGTCAGATCGTCACCGACGATGCCCAGTCTGACCACTGTAATACCCAGTTGCTGTAACAGCGCACTGAGCGTAAAGCTGTTGGAATCGTAGATCTGACCCGGCAGCAGTGGACGCCCTTGCTGCTGCAACTCGTCGCCGGTGTTGATCAGCGTCACCGTCAACGGCTTGAACACGTTGACTTCCGACAGCCCGAGCGAAGCGAGCAAGCCCATATCCTGCGGCTGCAACCGGCGGCCACGCTGCAACACGACCGAGCCGGCGGCGACATCATGCCCGGCACGACGCACGTTCTCGCTCGCGTGCGGCACCTGCAGGATGCGTACTCCATCACCGGCTGCCTCGGCGTTTTCCTGCATCACCACCGCAGTGGCACCGACCGGCATCGGCGCCCCGGTGAAGATGCGGGCCGCAGTACCCTTGACCAGCGGCGCTCCGACCTGCCCCGCCTTCAGATACTGGCTTACTGCCAACGTTACGCCGGCGATCGCGCAATCGCGGTGATCGACGGCATAGCCATCCATCGCCGAATTGTCGAACGCCGGCACATCCAGGCCGGCGACGACATCGTGTGCCAGCACACGACCCAACACGGACCGCAATCCGACTCGTTCGGTCGCAGTTTGCGGCCTCGCGACGGACAGCACATGGGTCAAGGCATCGGCGATGGGAGTGAGACTGCTGCGCATGAAGAAACTGCCCTGCTCTATAATCGCCGCCATTGTACCGAAGTCGCCTGCCACGCCGCCCTTTTCACCGTGTCGCTATCCACCCTGATCCTGATTCCAGTCGTCTGCTTTTTCGGCGGCTTTTTTTCGACCTTGGCCGGTCTCGGCGGCGGCCTGCTGACCTTGGCCGCGACGTCGCTGATCCTGCCGGTGTCAGTGGTGATCCCGCTCAACGGCGTGCTGATCCTGGCCGGCCAGGTCACGCGCGTACTGCAGTTCTGGCGCCATATCAATTGGGCCATCACCATTCCGTTCATTCCCGGCTCGATGCTCGGCGCCAGCATCGGCACTTTTATTTATTTCGGCCTGCCGGAATACCTGATCGCCTTCATCCTTGGCTGCGTGCTGATGTGGTTCTGCTGGGTGCCGCCGACCGATCGCGCCCGCAAGCTGGCGTCGTACATTCCGTTTCCGTTTTTCTGGGTCGGCTTTGCCCACACGTTCCTGTCCACCATCTCGGGTGCCGGCGTGTTGTTTCAATCGGTGATGGTCAATTCCAAATTGCCGAAGGAAGGACTGGTCGCCACTATCGCCGGCACGCTGCTGTTCATGGCCTTGTTCAAATCGATCGGCTACCTGGTGGCAGGCTTCGACTACACACCCTACCTCGTGGTGATCGGCCTCAGCTGGATCATGGGCATTATCGGGACGATGCTGGCCAGGAAATTTCTCGACCAACTGCCGGACTCCCACTTCCGGCTGATCATCAAAGCGATCATCACGCTTTTCGCTTTGCGCCTTTTTTGGACGGTCGGCGCCCACTTCGCGGCTTCCGCTTGACCGCCAGCTCCGCATCTGCGGGTGGCGTTGCATCCGATGCCGCCGATTGCACCGCCGACGGCTCCATTTGCCGCGACTCCTGTTGCCCCGCATAAAGCTGCCGGATCAGCGCGGCCAATTCCGTATTGCGCATGCGGGGCTTGATACCGAAAGTCTCGAACAGCTTCTGGCTGTTCAGCACCGTGTTGGCGATGTATGGCAGTTGCACCGGCAGGCGTGTAATACGCAAGGAGCCCATCATCGCCGCCAACTCCTGATCGTACTTTGCCGCTTCCTGCAACACCTGCTCGACGAACAGTTCCTGCGCCAACGGCTGCTGCGCGCAGTAATGGTAGGTGCCCCACACGTCGGCAGCGCAATCCACTTGCTGCGCAACGCCGAACAGTACGCGGGCCACGTCGGCCGCTGGCGTCGGACTGAAGCGGTTGCTGATGATTTCCAGCTTGCCGTTGCCCGCCTTGCAGGCGTCGATGTGACGCTGAAAATAGGGTCTGTCCTGTTCGCTGAATACCCAGTCGGTGCGAACGATGATGTGCTGTGGCAACGTGTCGCGGATCGAGCGCTCGCCGTACCACTTGCTGCGGCCATAGCGGCAGACCGGATTGACCGGATCGTCTTCGCTGTACGGATGCGCCTTCTGCCCATCGAACACGAAGCTGCTGGAGTGCTGGATCAGCGGCAGCGACAGCCTCACACACACTTCGGCCAGCGTGGCGGGGATCAGGGAATTCTGCTCGTCGCACTGACGCGCCGCATCGACATCGTGTTCGGCCAGTTCGAGATTGATGTAGCTGGCGACATTGATGATCTGGGTGGGAGCGTACAGGCTGACTGCCTTGACCACTTCCGCCTTGTGCAGGAAGTTGATGGCCTGTGTCGACAGCGCCCGGTATTCCAGCTTCCGTTCGCTCAGCAGGCCTTCCAGGGCCTTGCCCACTGCACCGTTGGCACCTACTACCAGAAGTTTCACGAAAGTGTTCGCCTCGTCATCCTGGTTGCAGTTGCCACACTATTCCCGTCAAAACGGAATATCGTCGTCGAAGCTGCCGACTTCCGGTGCCGGCTGCGGTGCGGCCGGTTGCCGCGAGCCACCGGAGCTGCGCGAACTCCCTCCCGAATTACCGCCCTGATAGCCGCCGCGGCTGCTGCCTTCGCCGTCGCCGGCACTGCGGCTTTCACCACGTCCTTCGCCGCGACCATCGAGCATCTGCATTTCGTTGGCGATGATTTCGGTGGCATAACGCTTGACGCCGTCCTGCTCCCACGACCGGGTGCGCAAGCTGCCTTCGACATACAACTTGGAGCCTTTCTTTACATATTCCGCCACGATCTCGGCCAGGCGCTGGTAGAACACCACGCGGTGCCACTCGGTGCGCTCCTGCTGCTCGCCGGTATTCTTGTCCTTCCAGCTCTCGGAGGTGGCGATGCTGAGGTTGGTCACGGCGCCGCCGTTGGGCATGTAGCGGGTCTCCGGATCCTGCCCGACATTGCCCACCAGAATGACCTTGTTGATGCCCCTGCTTGCCATGATGACCTCCGCCGAATCAGGTTTTTATTGATGGCCTCAGTCTAGCATCTCTCCACAGGAATGCGATTTTTTTTGCTGTGCGCCTATATAATGTCCGGCTGCTTCAACTGACTTGCCGCCAGCCATGGATACCATCGTCGTCAGGGGCGCCCGCACCCACAACCTGAAGAACATCGACGTCACACTGCCACGCGACAAACTGGTGGTGATCACCGGCCTGTCCGGCTCCGGCAAATCGTCACTGGCGTTCGACACGCTGTACGCCGAAGGCCAACGCCGCTACGTCGAATCGCTGTCCACCTACGCTCGCCAGTTCCTGTCGATGATGGAAAAGCCGGATGTCGATCAGATCTCCGGCCTGTCGCCCGCGATCTCGATCGAACAAAAGTCCACCTCGCACAACCCGCGCTCCACCGTCGGCACCATCACCGAAATCTACGACTATCTGCGCCTGCTGTTCGCACGTGTGGGCGACCCGTACTGCCCCGACCACCACATCAAGCTGGAAGCGCAGACGGTCAGCCAGATGGTCGATCAAGTGCTGGCACTGCCGGAAGGTACCGCGCTGATGCTGCTGGCGCCGGTGATCCGCGAACGCAAGGGCGAACACCTGCACGTATTCCACGAACTGAAGAGCCAGGGTTTCGTACGCGCGCGCGTCAACGGCATAGTGGTCGAGCTCGACTATCCGCCCGAGCTGGAAAAGAACAAGAAGCACACCATCGAAGTTGTGGTTGATCGCTTCAAGGTGCGGCCCGACCAGGCTCAGCGTTTGGCCGAGTCGTTCGAAACTGCACTGAACATCGCCAACGGCATCGCGCTGGTGACGCCGCTGGAAAAAGGTGGCGGCAGCGAAATGGTGTTCTCGTCGCTGTTCGCCTGCCCCGAGTGCGGCCACAGCATCGCCGAGTTGGAACCGCGCCTCTTCTCATTCAACAACCCGGCCGGTGCCTGCGAGACCTGCGACGGCCTGGGGCTCAAACAATTCTTCGACGAGAAGCGCGTCATCGTTGACGACAGCCTGTCGCTGGCCGAAGGCGCCATCCGCGGCTGGGACCGCCGCAACATCTATTATTTCCAGATGTTGACGGCGCTGGCCGACCACTACGGCTTTGCCGTCGATACGCCGTTCAGGAAACTGTCGGCCAAACATCGCAAGGCGATTTTGCAGGGCAGCGGCAACGATGAGATCGCGTTTACCTTCGTCAACGAGCGCGGCGACAACTTCAAGCGCAAGCACGCATTCGAAGGCATCCTGCCCAACATGGAACGCCGCTACCGCGAAACCGATTCGCAGATGGTGCGCGAAGACCTGGCCAAGTATCTCAGCTCGCACAACTGTCCTGAATGTAACGGTACTCGCCTGCGCCGCGATGCCAGGGCCGTGCTGATCGACGACAAGAACCTGCCGACCGTCACCGACATGACCATTGGTGCCGCCGCGCACTACTTCGCCGCGCTGGCGTTCACCGGCAAGAAGGCCAGCATCGCCGAAAAGATCATGAAGGAAATCCAGGACCGCCTGCGTTTCCTGGTCGACGTCGGCCTCAACTACCTGACGCTGAGCCGCAGCGCGGAAACGCTGTCCGGCGGCGAAGCGCAGCGCATCCGCCTTGCCAGCCAGATCGGTGCCGGCCTGGTCGGCGTCATGTACATACTTGACGAGCCCTCGATAGGCCTGCATCAACGCGACAACGACCGCCTGCTGAAAACGCTGCGTCACCTGCGCGACATCGGCAACACCGTGATCGTGGTTGAACACGACGAAGACGCCATCCGCTGTGCCGACCACGTGCTCGACATCGGCCCCGGCGCCGGTGTGCACGGTGGCGAGATCGTCGCGCAAGGTACGCCGAAGGACATCATCAACAACGCCGCTTCGTTGACGGGCCGCTATCTGGCCGGCAAAGAAGGCATCGCGATACCGGCCAAGCGCAACGCGATCAATCCCGACAAGAAACTGGTGCTGCGCGGCGCACGCGGCAACAACCTGAAGAACGTCACGCTGGAAATCCCGCTCGGCCTGATGACCTGCGTCACCGGCGTCTCCGGTTCCGGCAAGTCGACGCTGATCAACAATACGCTGTATCCGATCGTCGCCACCGCACTGAACGGCGCCACCACGCTCGATCCCGCACCCTACGATGAACTGCAAGGCCTCAAGCTGCTCGACAAGGTGGTAGACATCGACCAGAGCCCGATCGGCCGCACGCCGCGTTCGAACCCCGCTACCTACACCGGCATCTTCACGCCAATCCGCGACTTGTACGCCGGCACCCAGGAAGCTCGTACGCGCGGCTACCAGCCGGGCCGCTTCAGCTTCAACGTCAAGGGCGGCCGCTGCGAAGCGTGCGAAGGCGACGGTGTGGTGAAGGTGGAGATGCACTTCCTGCCTGATGTGTATGTCGCGTGCGATGTCTGCAAGGGCAAGCGCTACAACCGCGAAACGCTGGAAGTGAAGTACAAGGGCAAGAGCATCAGCGAAGTGCTCGACATGACCATCGAAGACGCGCGCGAATTTTTCGACCCGGTACCGGCCATCGCCCGCAAGCTGCAAACGTTGATGGACGTCGGTTTGTCCTACATCACGCTGGGGCAATCAGCAACGACGCTGTCCGGCGGCGAAGCCCAGCGCGTCAAACTGGCGCGCGAACTGTCGAAACGCGACACCGGCCAGACGCTGTACATCCTCGATGAACCCACCACCGGCCTGCACTTCCACGACATCAAGCAACTGCTCGGCGTGCTGCACACGCTACGCGACGAAGGCAACACCATAGTCGTGATCGAACACAACCTCGACGTGATCAAGACGGCGGACTGGATCGTGGATCTCGGCCCGGAAGGCGGTGACGGTGGCGGGCAGATCATTGCCGTCGGCACACCTGAGCAAGTGGCGGCAATGGAGCAGTCGCATACCGGGCGCTATTTGCGCAAGGCGTTGAAGAAGAAGTAACGGCACGCCAAGACACACCTCTCGCTCTGCGCCCCTACGGTACAGCCTTGCGTATCCTGATGGCCATCGTGTGGATCGGCACGCCATTCTCGCGCGGTGTCGCTTGCAGGAACGCCCTGGCCTTCGCATCACCCTTAAGATAGGCATCTACAAAAGCCAAGGTGTAGCGCGTCACCCACGCGTAGCCCAACCTTCCTTCGTTGCGGTCGTAATCCGCGCGCTGCAGGTTGTCGAACTCCCGTTCCCAGAAACTTTCCAGGCGATGGGTGGCCGAATTGAACTCCGGGTGGAATAGCCCGAGCATCTGGACGCTGACAAGATCGCCATGAATCCATGAGTTCAGCACATTGGGCTTGATGATGTCGGCTTGTTGCTCGCGGTACTCGTGGGCCTGGTCTTCCAACTCCCACTGTCCTTTGAAATACAGGAGCGGTAGCTTCATCGCATCCGGTCTCACGTCCTTCGACTGGGTGACCAACCAAGGGAAATAGCGAAAACTGCCATCTAGCGCGATCAGGGCCTTGATCCTGTCATCCCGTGCCGCCGCGAACAGCTCTGCCAATCCACCCCAACTGAAACCGGCAACGGCGACCTTGCTGACATCGGTATTCGAGAGAGTGGCGGCATAACTGACAAGGAAGGAAATGTCGTTCGCCTGGGCGTCCACGCCGGCCTGGTCACTGGTGGATTTTCGCCCCTCGCCCATGCCGGGGCTGGCAATGACCACATAGCCATGGCTGGCCAGATAGCGGCATAAATCCACGTTCTCCCAGGCAAACGACGTGGCGCTCGGCGCATAAATGACTACCGGATAACGCCCATCCGCCGGCGCGACCCCACGATAGGTTTGCAGCTTTTCGGCATAGTGGGCCTTGAAGGCATCGCCCATCACCACTGTTTCGCCGACGCTTGGATGAGCAGCGGAGAAATCGGTTTCCGTCGGCTGCAGCATCACATAATCGCCGAAGGTCATTTCCGACGATCTGTCGGGCTTCGCCGGATACCAGATC
The DNA here is from genome assembly GCA_035500035.1 of Candidatus Acidiferrum sp. GTDB lineage: Bacteria > Pseudomonadota > Gammaproteobacteria > Pseudomonadales > Pseudohongiellaceae > CAILUG01. Next base: position 7,116 of record DATJXP010000084.1, read on the forward strand.
AGGGTTTGTACCGGCCTGGCTTGTTCGCCCGGAGCAACCTTGTTTCTCTCATCTGCCTTGAAGCCGCGGGAACGATCGTATTGCTCCACCAGACTGAATCCGACCGGATAGGGGCCCATGCCGGGGATCAAGGGCACCTCCGGTGGCGCTGCTGCGGCAATTTCCCCGATCCAGCAGGCCCAACCCAACAAGACCAAAGTCCAGAGCTGGCGCAACAGGAATATTCGACCGCAGCTTCTATACATGACGCCCCCAAGGCAAAGTACTTGCTTTGACCTTGACGCCATTACCGGCAAAAAAGTTGGAAGCCTGCAGAAAAATGACAATGGAGCAGTCGCATACCGGGCGCTATTTGCGCAAGGCGTTGAAGAAGCCAGGCGCGAAGGGTTAGCAAGTCCTGGACTGGCCGAACACCAATTCGGCGCTATTTGAGATTATCCATCCACCATTTCACGAGTGATTCCGCGGGCTTTCCTCTTATGCTCGCAGATTTGTCATAGGCACCTTCGTTATTGGTGCCAGTGTAATCAATCAAGGTGTCGTCGGAATTCAGATCATGCGTGTTTTGATCGATTTCGACTCGATAATTGTTGCTGTACCAATAACCCCAACTGAGTATGCCGACGACGTTGCCATTGCCGGTTTTCCCGTCGTTAATGGATTCAAAGACGGCCTGGTAGGCGTCAGCTTGCGTGAACAAGTCCATGGTCCTGTTCCTGGTGACTTCGCTACACACCACGCACGGCTCTATATATTCGGATGATGTGACTCCGCTCTCAACCGATGGAGTTCCGATCTGGATCATTATCGGTACCGGGTAGGCACTGTATTTGGCCAGCAACGATTGCATGTTTGCTTTCATAACCGAGCGACTGACAACCGGCGAACTGCCATTGGGCTGAGCCAACGAGTACACGTTAACCACGAGATAATCGAAAAGTCCGGCAAAGCCGGGAGCGAAGGCGTCAGATTCATAGTTCGCAGGGGAAACGGACAGATCGGAGCCAGCTTGATATACAAGTTTACCCTTGTAGCCGGCCGCCCTGATCGAATTGATGAGGTCGCTCCAGTATGAAGACGGCAGCCTGCTCATGAATCCACTGTTCATACCCAAGGATATATAGTCGATCCCGAGTTCATTGGCCGTCTGAACCTGTTCCAGCACGATACTCTTGTAGGCTGCAAACCACGCATCCCAGAATCTGGTATTGGTCGCAGGGATCTGCCATGGCCAGTCGATTCCGGGAGCCATATAAACACCAATCTGCATCAGGAATTTCAGGTTCCTTTGCCTGGCCAGATCCGTCAGAGAGCGATATTGATCCTTTGTCATCATTGGAATGGAATAGTTGCGAGACATCGTAACCGTACCGGCATTGGCGTCCAAAGCCGTGACCCATGTCGGATCCGAAACAGCCACCAAATTCGCCGAAGTCTTCTGAACTATCCTGTCGTAGGTCGACGGAAATTTCCCCTGATTGAAGATGTCGTTGAGATGGCCACCGCTGTCCATGGTAAATATGCCCAGAACAAAGCCCGGCTTTTTCAGTACTTGTTGAGTCGGGTAAAGGCCAAAGTGGTTCGTGGGTGTTTTGGTATCCACTATCGAACGGTCGATTTCTATGGGGACATAGCCAGGGGCGCTGACCGACAGCGTGTCGGCTGCATGAATGATGGAAGGAATCAACAGATTGAATTGTCCACTCGCATCAGCCGTGGCGGTGTCAGGTCCGCTGGAGATCGCTGCCGAGGCAATTCCTTCACCGCCGGCGTTCGTCAGGTATGACGCGCTCGCGTCTCGCTTGAATATTTGGCCGGCAAATGTGGACGACACTCCGCCGACGGAAACGATCTTCCCCACGGTGATCAGCACATTGGTATAGGTCACACCATTGACCAGAACGTTTGGAATCGTCAGTTGGTTCAGAGCGGAGTCGTAGGTATCCACCGCTCCCTTCGGGGCACCTCCTTGCAAGCCCAGAATGCTG
>DATJXP010000085.1:0-6253 GCA_035500035.1 Candidatus Acidiferrum sp.
AAGGATTACGGCAAGGGCGGCCAGGCGTCGCGCACTTGCGCTGCCGCCGACCGCACCGGCCACGCGTTGCTGCACACGCTGTTCCAGGCCAACCTGAAGAACAATACGGTGTTCTTCAACGAGTGGTATGCCATCGACATCGTCAAAAACCAGGATGGTCACGTTGCCGGCGTCACCGCGATCTGCATCGAAACCGGCGAAGTCGTTTACATCAAATCGAAAGCCACGGTATTCGCCACCGGCGGAGCAGGGCGCATCTTCGCGTCCACCACCAATGCCTTGATCAATACCGGTGACGGCATTGGCATGGCGCTGCGCGCCGGCTTCCCGATGCAGGACATGGAAATGTGGCAGTTTCATCCGACCGGCATCTACGGCGCCGGCGTGCTGATCACCGAAGGCAGCCGCGGCGAAGGTGGTTACCTGTTGAACAAGAACGGCGAACGCTTCATGGAGCGCTATGCGCCGACCGCAAAAGATCTCGCCGGCCGTGACGTCGTCGCCCGCTCGATGGTGCTGGAAATCATCGAAGGTCGCGGCTGTGGCCCCGAAGGTGATCACGTGCTGCTGAAACTCGACCATCTCGGCGAGAAAGAATTGAACGCCAAATTGCCCGGCATTCTCGAACTGGCGCGCACGTTCGCGCATGTCGATCCGGTCAAGGAACCGATCCCGGTGGTGCCGACCTGTCACTATATGATGGGCGGCATCCCGACCAACAAGCATGGCCAGGCGCTGACCATCGACGCCAATGGCAACGACAGGATCATTGAAGGTTTGTTTGCAGTGGGCGAAGCCGCTTGCGTCTCCGTGCACGGCGCCAACCGCCTCGGCGGCAACTCGCTGATCGACCTGATCGTGTTCGGCCGCGCCGCCGGCATCCAGATCGAGAAGATGCTCACCGAAGGTCTCGAACAACGCAGCGCCAGCGACAGCGACATCGAAGCGGCGATGGCGCGCATCAACCGGTTGAACACCAGCAAGGCCGGCGAATCGGTCGCCGCCATCCGCAAGGACTTGCAGAATACGATGCAGAACCACTTCGGCGTGTTCCGCAACGGCAAGTACATGCGCGAAGGCATCGAGAAACTCAAAGTGCTGCGCGAGCGCGTCAACAACGTGCACCTCGGCGACAAGAGCAACACCTTCAACACCGCGCGCATCGAAGCGTTGGAACTGGAAAACCTGCTGGAAGTGGCGGAAGCCACCGCGATCGCCGCCGAAGGCCGCACCGAAAGCCGCGGTGCCCACGCGCGCGACGATCACACCGAGCGCGACGACGCCAATTGGCTGTGCCACACGCTGTATTACCCCGGCAACAAAACGCTGGGCAAACGTGCCGTGAATTTTTCGCCCAAGCTGGTGCCGACGTTCCAACCCAAGGTTCGCACCTATTAATTAGGATTCGAGGACAGCATCGTGTTAGTCAGCGTCTATCGTTACAACCCTGAAGCCGACACCCAGCCGCGCATGCAGGACTACAACATCGACTTGCCGGCCGGCAAGGACATGATGGTGCTTGATGTGCTGCAACTGGTGAAGGACCAGGATCCGTCGCTCACCTATCGCCGCTCATGCCGCGAAGGCGTGTGCGGCTCCGACGGCATGAATATCAACGGCAAGAACGGGCTCGCTTGCATCACGCATGTGTCGGAAGTGGTGAAGAACGGCAAGCTGGTGCTGCGTCCGCTGCCGGGCTTGCCGGTGATCCGCGATCTCGCCGTCGATATGACGCAGTTCTACAAGCAGTACGAAAAAGTAAAACCGTTCCTGCAGAACGACGATCCGCCGCCGGCGATCGAGCGTCTGCAATCGCCGGAAGAACGCGCAAAGCTCGACGGTCTGTACGAATGCATCCTGTGCGCGTGCTGCTCCACCAGTTGTCCGTCGTTCTGGTGGAACCCCGATAAATTCATCGGCCCGGCCGGCTTGTTGCAGGCTTACCGCTTCCTGGCCGACAGCCGCGACACCCACACCGAACAACGTCTGGCCGCGCTGGAGGATCCGTTCAGCGTGTTCCGCTGCCGCGGCATCATGAATTGCGTTTCCGTTTGCCCGAAAGGGCTCAATCCGACCAAGGCCATCGGCCACATCCGCGACATGCTGCTGGAGCGCGGTATCTAGGCCTCCACACTTACGCAAGGCTCTCACGAGGGAACCTGTATGAACATGCAACAGAATTTTCGCCAACTGATGCTGCAGAGCGGTCATCTGTCCGGCGGCAACCTGGAGTACGTCGAAGGCTTGTTCGAAAGCTGGCTCGGCGATCCGGCCTCGGTGCCGGAAGAATGGGCACGTTACTTCGACGGACTGCCGCATAGCCAAGGCACCAGCGACGTGTCGCACGCCAGCGTGCGTGAAAGTTTCCGCGATTTGCCGAAGCGCGGCCAGGCCATCGTCGTGCTGCAGGGCAACGACGGCAAACAGCCCGGCAGCCTGGTACACGAAGCCAAGCAGGTCAGCGTCGTACAGTTGGCCAGTTCGTACCGCGTGCGCGGTCACCAGCATGCCAAGCTGGACCCGCTGGCGCTGATGGCGCGCGAAGAAGTGCCCGATCTGCGACTCGATTTCCATCATCTGTCCAGCGCCGATCTCGACACCGAATTCCAGACCCATCCGCTGTACATCCCGCAGAAGAACGCGCACCTGGCCGAGATCATCACGGTGCTGGAAGACATCTACTGTGCGTCGATCGGCTATGAATTCATGGGCATCACCGACGTCAAACAGAAGCAGTGGATCCAGCAGCGCATCGAAGCCATCGGCGGCCGTCCGGGTTTTTCGAAAGAAGCCCGGCTGCACATCCTCGAGCGGTTGACCGCGGCCGAAGGCCTCGAAAAACATCTCGACGCCAAATATCCCGGCACCAAGCGTTTCTCGCTCGAAGGCGGCGAGAGCATGATTCACTCGCTGGACGACATCATCCAGCGCGCGGGCACTGCCGGCACCAAGGAGATCGTCATCGCGATGGCGCACCGAGGCCGCCTCAACGTGCTGGTCAATACGCTGGGCAAGAATCCGTCGGCGCTGTTCGACGAGTTCGAAGGCCGCATGCGCTTCAGCCATTCCGGCGACGTCAAATACCACCTCGGTTTTTCCTCCAACATCATGACGCCGGGCGGCGAAGTGCACTGCAGCATGGCGTTCAACCCGTCTCACCTGGAAATCGTGTCGCCGGTGGCCGAAGGTTCCGTGCGTGCGCGTCAGGATCGCCGCAAGGATCCGGTCGGCAAGAGCGTATTGCCGATCCTGATTCACGGCGACGCTTCGTTCGCCGGCCAGGGCGTGGTGATGGAAACGTTCCAGATGTCGCAGACACGCGCCTACGGTGTCGGCGGTACCGTGCACATCGTCATCAACAACCAGGTCGGTTTCACCACCAGCCGTCAGGACGATGCGCGTTCGACCGAATACTGCACCGACATCGCCAAGATGGTGCAGGCGCCGATCTTCCACGTGAACGGCGACGATCCGGAAGCGGTGCTGTTCGTCACGCAACTGGCGCTGGATTTCCGCAACGAATTCCACAAGGACGTCGTGGTCGACCTGGTGTGCTACCGCCGCCGCGGCCACAACGAAACCGACGAACCGGCCTCGACGCAGCCGCTGATGTACAAAATCATCCGCAACCTGCCGACCACGCGCACTTTGTATGCCGACAAGCTGGTGGCCGAAGGTTTGCTGAGCAAGGCTGAAGCCGACGACATGATGAGCAACTACCGCAAGGCATTGCAGGAAGGCACTCACGTGGTGAAAAGCCTCGTCACCGCGCCGAACACCGCGCTGTACGTCGATTGGCGGCCGTATCTCGGTCACGACATGAGCATGCCGTGCGACACTACGATCAAACTCGCGCAATTGAAATCGCTGGCCGAGCGCATCAGCGCGATGCCGGCCGGTTTCTCGGTCAATCGCCAGGTGGCGAAAGTGCTGGAAGACCGCAACAAGATGGCCAAGGGCGAACAGCCGCTGGACTGGGGTTGTGCCGAACTGCTGGCTTATGCGTCGCTGGTCAACAGTGACTACAAAGTGCGCCTCACCGGCCAGGACGTCGGCCGCGGCACCTTCTCGCATCGCCATGCCGTGTTGCACGACCAGAACAGCGGCGAAGCCTATGTGCCGCTGGCCCACATCCACGCCTCGGAAAAGAAATTCGTCATCTTCGATTCGATCCTGTCGGAAGAAGCTGTGCTGGCATTCGAGTATGGTTACTCGACCACGCGTCCCGATGCACTGGTGATCTGGGAGGCGCAGTTCGGCGATTTCGCCAACGGTGCCCAGGTGGTGATCGACCAGTTCATCGCCAGCGGTGAATACAAATGGGAGCGCCTGTGCGGCCTCACGCTGTTCCTGCCGCATGGCTACGAAGGGCAGGGCCCGGAACACAGCTCGGCCCGCCTCGAACGCTTCCTGCAGTTGTGCGCACAGAAGAACATGCAAGTCTGTATTCCGACCACGCCGGCACAGGTGTTCCACATGCTGCGCCGCCAGATGATCCGCCCGCTGCGCAAACCGTTGATCGTGATGACGCCGAAAAGCCTGCTGCGCCACAAGGAAGCGGTATCGTCGCTGGACGAACTGGCCAATGGTGCGTTCCAGACCGTGCTCGGCGAAACCGATGCGCTAAAACCAAAATCCGTCAAACGCCTGATCCTGTGCAGCGGCAAAGTCTATTACGATCTGCGTGCGCGCCGTCGTGACAGAAAACTCGAAGACACCGCCATTGTCCGCCTGGAACAGTTGTATCCGTTCCCGGAAGACAAGCTGGCGGAAGTCATCGCGCCCTACACCAATCTGGAAACCGTGGTGTGGTGCCAGGAAGAGCCGCAGAACATGGGCGCCTGGTACTCGAGCCAGCATCACATGCTCAATGTCATCTGGAAGCACAAGCAGAACCTGACCTTGTGCTACGCCGGTCGCGAAGCTTCGGCATCGCCGGCTGCCGGTTACGGCGCGCTGCACAACAAGGAGCTGGAGCAGTTCCTGAAAGACGCCTTCGAAGTCAAATAAGCAAACAACCAAACAAACGCCTTACAGAGGATGCCTATCATGGCGAATGTAGAAATCAAGGCCCCGCAACTTCCCGAGTCGGTACCCGACGGCAGGATCGCCACCTGGTACAAGAAAGCCGGTCAGGCCGTCGCGCGCGATGAGCTGATCGTCGACATCGAAACCGACAAGGTGCTGCTGGAAGTGGTGGCGCCTACCGATGGCGTGCTGCAGAAGATCGTCAAGAATGAAGGCGATACCATCGTCAGCAATGAATTGCTGGCTGTTATCGAGGCGGGTGCGTCTCCGGCCGCCTCCGCTGCTGTCGCAGCTTCGGCGCCCAAGGCCGCCGCTGCTCCTGCAGTAGACAAGAGCAATCTCGAAGTGTTGATGAGCCCGGCGGCACGCAAGCTGATCGAAGAAAAGAATCTCGATCCGAATTCGGTGCCGAGTACCGGCAAAGACGGCCGCATCACGAAGGAAGACGTCGTCAATTTCATTGGTGGTGCCAAGCCGCCTGTCGCCTCCGCCAAGGCTGCGGCGCCCGAGGCCGCCAAGCCGGTTACTGCGGTCGAAGCACCCCAAGGTACACGCGCAGAGCAGCGCGTGCCGATGACGCGTCTGCGCGCGAAGATCGCCGAGCGCTTGCTGGAAGCAACCCAGACCACTGCGATGCTGACCACGTTCAACGAAGTCAACATGGCGGAAGTGATGGCGTTGCGTACCAAGTACAAGGAAGCCTTCGAGAAGAAGAACAACGGCGTCCGCCTCGGCTTCATGTCGTTCTTCGTGCGCGCCTGCGTCGAAGCGCTGAAACGCTTCCCGTCGGTCAACGCGTCGATCGACGGCAATGACATCATCTATCACGGCTACCAGGACATCGGCGTCGCGGTCTCGTCGCCACGCGGCCTGGTGGTGCCGGTATTGCGCAACACCGACTCAATGAGCCTGGCCGGTATCGAGAAAGCCATCAGCGAGTTCGGCGCCAAGGCCAAAGACGGCAAGCTGAGCATCGAGGAGATGACCGGTGGCACCTTTACCATTTCCAACGGCGGCGTGTTCGGCTCGCTGCTGTCGACGCCGATCCTGAATCCGCCGCAAACGGCGATTCTCGGCATGCACAAGATCCAGGAACGGCCGATGGCCGTGAACGGCGAAGTGAAAATCCTGCCGATGATGTACCTGGCGCTGTCGTACGACCATCGCATGATCGACGGCAGGGAAGCGGTGCAGTTCCTCGTTACCATCAAGGACCTGCTGGAAG
>DATJXP010000086.1:0-10724 GCA_035500035.1 Candidatus Acidiferrum sp.
TTGTTGACGATAGATTTGTCAGGTGACGTGAAATTGTTCGACGGCGATATCAAGGGGCCGGCGCAGCATCTTTCGTCAATGGACGAGCAGAATTAGGGTTTAGCCCCGAATCGAACTCACACCCTCCGCTGCAACAACACCATCCCCGCCAACAGGCACAACGTAATCGGCAGCACCACCGCCGACAGCGGCGGCAGGTGATAGACCAGGCTCAGGTTCTGCAGCAGCTTCTGCACGATGGTGACGACCAGCCCGAGGCTGATGGCGATGAACACGCGCGAGCCCATGCTGGACGAACGCAGCGGCCCGAAGATGAACGAGATCGCCATCATCACCAGCGCCGCCGTGTTGATCGGTTGCAGCGCCTTGCGCCAGAAACCGAGGAAGTACGGGCCTGACTCCAAACCCTGTTGCTGGAAGCGCCCGGCGAAGCGCCACAGATCGCTGATGGCCATGTCGGCCGGATCCACTACCACGTTCTGCAGCAGGTCGGGCGTCAGATCCAGTTCCCAGTCCTTGGCGGTGAAGGTTTCGTGCGTGTTGACGGTTTCGCCTTCCCGATAATCGAAGCCGAGCACGTTGCCGTTGACCAGTTGCCAGTGATGACGGCTGTCCGACCCTGCGACCGGACCTTGGTAGACCGCGTTCTCGGCTTCCAACTGATGCAGCAGGCGTTGCTTGTCGTCGAATTCGAACAACACCACCGTGTGCAGCACACCGTCGGGCTCGATGGTGTTGAAGTGGAAAAAGTTGTGGCCATCGCGTTCCCAATGGCCGTAGCGCGTCTGGCCCACGCCTACGCCCAGCGCCAGCGTCTTGTTCACTTCCGCCCGCCAGCCGAGCTGCGGCGCGGCGAATTCGCCCAGCGCCAATCCAAGCAGCATCACCAGCAGCGTCGGCTGCATCACCGCACGCGCGATCTGCCAACGCGACATGCCGGCCGCCTGCATGCCGACCAGTTCGTTGGTGGCGGCCAGCGAACCGAGGCCGGCCAGCGCGCCGATCAGCGCCGAGGCCGGCAGCAATTCATAAATGTGACGCGGCGCGGTGTACAGCATATAGAGCAACGCCTGCGCCGCGCCGTAGCCGTACTTGGTGTCGCCGAGTTCGTCGATGGTGGACAGCAGCAGGTCGAGACCGCCGAGCACCAGCAGCACCAGCGCCATCGCGGCGAACACCTGGCGGGCTATGTAGCGTTCGAGGCGGTTCATGCGCGTCTTCGCACCGGCAAGCGGCCGCTGAACATCAACGCGGCCAGCACGAAAAATACCGCATGCACCCACCACAGGCCGGCCACTGGCGACAGTTTTTCGGCCGTCACTGCGTTCTTGCTCATCAACAACAACCCGAGGTAAGCCAGGTACAGCACGATGCCCGGCAGCAAGCGGGCATAGCGACCCTGGCGCGGACTCACACGCGCCAGCGGAATCGCCAGCAGCGACACCACCGGCACCGACAGGATCAGCGACAGCCGCCATTGCAACTCCGCCAGGTGCGAGGGCTGCGGCGATTCCAGCAATTGCCGCGTCGACAGGGTTTTCTCGACCACGTCAGGCACGAGGCCGATGTTGCGCGGCGGCAGGCGCACGCCCATTTCGTCGAACGTGGTCAGGTCGTAACTGTTGTCGGTGGTGAAGCCCTTGGCGATGCTGCCGTTGCGGAACAGCACGAAACGGGCGCCGTCCTTGTCCTGGTACGGCACCGCCGATTCCGCCTTGATCACGCGGTTGTTGGCGGCATCGTGCATGAACACGTTGTGCAAGCCTGCCGTGTCGATCGTTTCGGCATAGGTGGTGCGCTCGCCTCCGGTGACATTCTGGAACAGCCCCGGGGCCATCAGGTCGAATTCGTTGGTGTTCTGCTGCACTTCGATCAGGTCGCTGACCTTGCGCGACCCTTGCGGCGCCAGTTGCAATGCCAGCCACGCCACCAGCGCCATCACCAGCACGGCAGCGACCGCGATAATGCGCAACAACCGCCACGGACTCATGCCGGTGGCGATCAGCACCGTCATCTCGCTGTCGGCATAGAGCCGGCCCAACGCCAGCAGGATGCCGAGCAGCAACGCCAGCGGCAGGATGAACTGCAGGAAGTCCGGCATGCGGTACGCCATCACTTCGAGCAGCAGGTTGGGATCCACCAGCCCCTTCGAGGCGCGGGCGAGATAGTTCAGCAGGCGACCGACCGCCACCACCACCACCAGGATCAGGGTGATGGCCAGCGTGGTTTGCAGAACCTGGCGGGTGATATAACGGGTAATGATCATCGCGGGCATTCTAGCGTAGAATTTTCCCCGGATTTCATTTCTTCGCATAAGGCATCCCTGCATGAATTTCACCGTAAAAACCGGCACTGCAACCACCATCGCCACTCCCGTGCTCGTGCTCGGCGTGTTCGACGACGGCACGCTGCCCGCCGCCACCGCCGCCATCGACAAGGCCTGCGGCAAGTTCATCAGCCGCGTGATCAAGGCGGGCGACATCAAGGGCAAGATCGGCGACGTGCTGTTGCTGCAGCAAGTGGAAGGCTGCCGCGCGCAGCGCATCCTGCTGGTCGGCTGCGGCAAGCCGAAAGAACTCGACGTGAAGAAGTACAACAAGATCGTGCAACACACCGGCAAGGCGCTGCAAAAACATCAACTGGCCGCGGCCACGCTGACGCTGCCCTCCCTCGATATCAAGGACGCCGACGCCGAGCGCAAGGCGCAACTGGTTGCCCGCTGCTTCACCACGCTGCAATACAAGTACAACACCACCAAGCCCAAGGCCGCCAAGCTGTTCCAGCTCGACAATGTTGCATTGTGGCTGGCCGACGCCAAGGATCGCGGTGCGACCCGCCGCGGTCTCGATGCCGGCAGTGCCGTCGGCCGCGGCATGAACCTCGCGCGCGAACTCGGCAATCTGCCCGGCAACCTCTGCACGCCGACCTACCTCGGCAAACAGGCCTTGCAACTGGCACGCAAACACTCCCGCGTTTTGAAAGCACAGGTGCTCAGCGAAGCCCAAATGAAACGGCTCGGCATGCACTCGCTATTGTCGGTTGGCAACGGCAGCGCGCAGTCGTCGGCGCTGATCGTCATGCAATACCGCGGCGCGCCGGCTTCGGACCAGCCGCGCATCCTGGTCGGCAAGGGCATCACCTTCGATACCGGCGGCATCAGCCTCAAGCCCGGCGCCGGCATGGACGAAATGAAATTCGACATGTGCGGTGCCGCCAGCGTGTTGGGCTGCATGCAGGCCCTGTGCGAACTGAAACCGCGCATGAACGTCATCGGCGTCATCGCCAGTGCCGAGAACATGCCCGGCGGCAGCGCCACCAAGCCGGGCGATGTCGTCACCAGCATGAGCGGCCAGACCATCGAGATCCTCAACACCGACGCCGAGGGTCGCCTCGTGCTATGCGATGCGCTGACCTATATCGAGCGCTTCAAACCGAAGACGGTGATCGATATCGCCACGCTGACCGGCGCCTGCATCACCGCGCTCGGCTCGGTGTGCAGCGGCTTGATGAGCCCCGACGACAAGTTCGCGGCGACGCTGTATCAATGCGGCATCGACAGCCTCGACCCGGTGTGGCGCCTGCCGCTGTGGGACGAATACCAGGAACAGCTCAACAGCAACTTTGCCGACATCGCCAACATCGGCGGACCCAAGGCCGGCACCGTCACCGCCGGCTGCTTCCTGGCGCGCTTCACGAAGAAATACACGTGGGCGCATCTCGACATCGCCGGTACGGCCTGGCTGCAAGGCGGTGAAAAAGGCGCGACTGGGCGGCCGGTGCCGATGTTGATGGAATACCTGTTGAAACATTGATACGGAGGGCACGCCGTGGCGTGCCCCTACGGTCGATCAAGGCTCATCATGGCAAAGGTAAATTTCTACCTGCTCAAGCAGGACTCGTTGCAGGCAGTGCTCGCGCTGTGCTGCAAACTGGCCGAACAGCAAGCGCGCCAAGGGCAACAAGTATTCATTCTCGCCGACTCCGGCGAGACGGCGCAGGACATGGATCGCTTGCTATGGAGTTTCACGCCCGACAGCTTCGTGCCGCACGTACTGGCGGGTGACGCCCTCGCCGGCCAAACCGAGGTGATCATCGGCGTCAGCGCCACCGACGCAGGCAACGCCACCTGCATACTGAATCTCGGTACCGAACCGGTCGCTGTCCATGCCGGATTGAACGCGATCGCCGAGTTCGTCCCCAACGACGAAACCGCCAAGGCGCAAAGCCGCGTGCGGTGGAACCACTACAAACAGCTCGGCCACGAGTTGCAACTGCATCAACTCTGAAGCCGCCCGACCGGCGCGGCCAGCAGCTCCTGTCCAGCATCCCCTACCAGGATCAACCAGCGGTAATGCCGGTGCACATTTCACGCCTGATTGCCCCGTTTGTGTATTAATTATGAAAAGTGTGTTCTATATTGGCCCCGGTTCTGACTGTCTTGGCCCTTGCCGCATTCTCGACCAGTTGAAGCAAATGCCTGCAGTAGCGGAATAAGAACTACAGGTTGTAAATAAAAATCAACGGAGAAAAATAAGTATGCAAGTGAAACGACCTCTGTTCAAAGCCATCAAACCACACCCTCTAAGTACCTCCATCGCAATAGCGCTCGGCCTGACAGTGCCGATGCTGACAGTCTCTCCACCAAGTTTGGCCCAGGAAAAGCTCGAAGAAATCACTGTCACCGGCTCGCGCATCGTCCGGCGCGACTATGAAGCGGCCAGTCCCATCGTCACCGTCGGTTCGGACGCTTTCAACCAGGTGAGCAACCTCGGTGTCGAAAGCGCCCTCAACCAGTTGCCGCAATTCCAGCCGGCCCAGACCCAGTTCAGTTCCGGCGACATCCAGTCCAGCGCCTTCAACGCGCCCGGCATCGCCACGCTCAACTTGCGCGGTCTCGGCTCCAACCGCAACCTCATACTGGTCGACGGTCGTCGCGCCCAGCCGTCCAACGCCTTGCTGGTGGTTGACGTCAACACCATCCCCTCCGCCGCCATCGAAAGCGTGGAAGTCATCAGCGGCGGCGCTTCCGCCGTGTACGGTGCTGACGCCTTGGGCGGCGTCACCAACTTCAAGCTGAAGCGTAATTTCGAAGGATTCAACCTCAGCGTGCAAACCAGTGCCGACGAACAAGGCGGCGGTGCCGAGACCAAGGTCAGCGCCTTGATCGGCGGCCGGTTCGGCAACAACGGCAACGTGATGTTCGGCGTCGAAGGCGCCAAGCGCCAGGCGGTCAAGAACACCGATCGCGACTTTTTCCTGAATGGATACCTGGACCCCGGCACCACCAGTTCGGCCAGCCTGCGCTACGTCTCCTACAAGCCGGGCTCGGTTGCCGCCGGCCCAAGCGTGGCAGCCACCAACGCCATGTTCGGTGCCGGCAAGTTCAACGCCGCGTCCGACTCCATCTTCATCAATCCGGATGGCAAGTCGCTCTTCATCAACACCGCCACCGGTGGTGCCGTGGGCTACACCGGCCCGTTGAACAATGGCGAGTTCAAGATCGTGCAGGGTGTTACAGCGGCAGGTACGCTCAATGAAAACATCATGTACACCAACATCTCGTCACCGTTGTCGCGCTATTCGATGTTCGCGCGCGCCAACTACGACCTGAACAGCACGACCCGTGTGTACCTGCAAGGCAACCTGACCCATTCCACGGTCGATACCGTCGCCGGCTACTCGCCTGCGCTGTCGCAATGGAACGTCACGATCCCCCGTGACGGCCGCGCGTTGCCGGCCCAGTTGAATACGCTGCTGGATTCCCGCGCCAACCCCTCGGCACCGTGGACGCTGGAGATGGGTTTCGTCGACTTCGCCGGCGAACGCAGAAACGTCAACAGCGACCAGGTATTCCAGTTGCTGGCAGGCATCGAAGGCGATATCGGCAAAACCGGTTGGACCTACGATGCCTATGCCTCGCACGGCGAAACCTCGCTGATCGCGGAATTGTTTGGCTACCCATTGCTGTCCAACTTCCGCGCGCTGATGCAGGCGCCCAACTTCGGCCAGAACTACACCGCAGGTTCCGGCCCGCCGTTGTTCTTCCAGATCAAATGTACTTCCGGGCTCCCGGTCTTCACCAAGTTCACGCCGTCGCAGGACTGTATCGACTCGCTCGATGCCGACATGAAGCATTTGACGACGATGCAGCAGGACATTGTCGAGATCAACGCAACTGGAGATGTGTTCAAGTTGCCGGCGGGCACCATACAAGGTGCTCTTGGTGTCTCCACCCGCAAGAACTCGTTCAAGTGGCGGCCGGATGCCTTGCTGGAAACCACCAGCCAGGATTACCCGATCGGGTTATTCCCCACCTCGCCCACCACCGGCACGACCAAGGTGACCGAATTCTACGGCGAAGCCGTGGTGCCGGTGGTCAAGAACCTGCCTGCCATCAAGGCATTCAACCTGGAATTGGGTGCACGTTATTCCGACTACAACACCGCCGGCGGCATCTGGACCTACAAGAGCCTGATCGACTGGAAGGTCAATGACGACCTGACCATCCGCGGCGGCTACCAGTTGGCCAACCGTGCGCCGAACACGGCGGAATTGTTCCTGGGACCGAACACTTCAGTCGTGAGTTTCCCGGGCGGCGATCCCTGCCTGACCAACACGCTGAACACGTGGGGCAACGTGCCCAGCAACCCCAACCAGGCCAAGGTGGTGGCGTTGTGCGAACTCATCGACGAAAAGAGCGGTTATCCCAATACGCCCTACAAGACCAACCCCAACGCCATCGTCGGTCCGTTCCCGTTCAACTTCCCGTTCGAGCTCGCCATCATCAGCGGCAACCCGAACCTGAAAAACGAAGAAGCCAAAACCTGGACCATGGGTTTCGTGATGAAATCGCCGTTCCAGGGCTTGTTCGAACGCGCCACGCTGTCGGTTGACTGGTACCAGATCAAGATCAAGGACGCGATCGCGCCCGGTAGCAGCTGGTCGGTGTATGCCAAGTGCTTCAACCAGGACGGCAGCAACCCCACCTACGCCTACAACGATTCCTGTGCGCTGATTGCCCGCGACCAGGACGGCTATCGCGCCACGGTCATCACGCCGTACTACAACCTCGGTGGCATCGAAACCGCCGGCGTCGACGTACAGTTGAACTGGGGCTTCGATGCGTTGGGCGGCAAGTTGAACCTGGTGAGCGTGATCAACTTCCTGGATTATTTCCGGGATCAGCAAACCGCCACGGATCCGGTCATCGACCGCACCGGCACCTTGTCCGGCCTCGGCGGCGGACCTGGCGGTAACTACGATTACCGCGTGTTCAATACGCTGTCCTACATGCGCGACTCGTGGAGCGTAGGTTTGCGGCATTCGTTCCTGCCGGCCATCAAGGACGCCTCGTACGCCACCAACAAGGCGACCACGATCCTCGGTCCCGGCAGCTACAACCTGTTCAACGCCTTCGCCAGCTACACCTTCAGCAAGCAGTTGACGATACGCGGCGGCATCGACAACCTGTTCGATCGCGATCCTGAAGTCGTGGGCAGAAACCCTGGCATCACCAATGCCAACGGCAGCACCTCGCCCGGCTTCTACGATCCGCTCGGACGTCGTTACTACGTGGCATTCGACTTCAACTTCTGACGGCTAACCCGTCGGCAGTATGATGTAACGCCACAATCGAAGGGGCGGGCCACAAGCCCGCCCTTCTTTCAACTACAGCGGATTACTCGTCATGACACTGAAAAGAACGATGATCGTTGGATACATTGGCGTGAGCGGCATGGTGCTATTGCCTCTCGCCACCCAGGCTCAAAACGATTCGCTGCAACTCGAGCTGGGCAAATGTTCGGCCATCGCCGACATCAACCAACGCGTTGCCTGTTACGACAAACTGGCCAAACCGGAAGCGGACACCCGGCAAACCAAGGCTGCGGCTGCACAGGATACGACCGCCAAAACCGCAACGCCGGCCGCGACGGCGAGCAGCCAGCCCCCGCCCGCTGCCGCAAAAACCGACGCTACGGAGCCGGCCGAATCGCAATTGAGCCGCATGGAAAAGTTCGGCAAGAAAATCGCCGCCAAGATCTTCACCGACACCGCAACGGGCGAAGATGTATTGGTGGACAAGGTCGTCACGCTCAAGGAGCTGACACCCAACAAATTGCAGATCACGCTGAGCAACGGCCAGGTGTGGCAGCAGACCATCGCCAAGACCTTCCTGTTGCGCGAAAACGATTCGGTCCGCATCAGCCCCAGCGGCTGGGGCAGCTCGTTCCGGCTGGAGATCGACGGCAAACCAGGCCCGGGTTATATCCAGGTCAGCCGTTTACGCTGAAAAAATCCGAGTCAGAGTCACATTTCAAAATGTAACTCTGACCAGGAATTTCAACTCAGGATCAGAGGAAGTTGTTCGGCCAGATCATCGTCCGCCACATGTGCGAAGCTGGGCTGTCGTCGTAGCCCAGCCCTTCTTCCGGCTGCCGGAAGTTGCGGTTGATGAAGTCGGCGAAGTCATCGGGGTTGTACAGCTTGTTCTGGTCGGCAAAGAAGTAGTGGTCATACAGCGTGACCAGCCGCGCCGTCTTGTACCACTTGTGCTGCTTGGCTATCTCGGCATCGCGCCTGATGTAGTCCGGCGGCACGTAGTCGGCGCCGAAGAACCGGCGATAACTGGGCGGATATTCATAGCCCATGTCCGGATCGGCGAAATAACGCAGCGCCTGGTGATACTTCACCGCCCACGTCACTTCTTCATCCACATACGGCGCCACCAGTTGCGCGCTCCAGTAGCCGTGATCGGGCCGGATCAGGCAGCCGTTGGAAATATCGTGCAGCAGGCAGGCCATCGCCACGTTGTCGCTCTGGCCGTCATCGAGCGCGCGCTTGCAGGCGCCGAGCAGATGATGAATGGCGAACGGGTTGAACCGGTACTTGAAGAAATCGATCAGCGTCGGCTTTTCCGGCATGCGCGGCAGCGCCGGGTTGTCGCCCATCATGCACACATGGTTGTCGTCCAGTTGTGCCAGCAGATCTTCTTCGTCCCATTTGTCACCAGTGCCGACGCTGCCGATCAGCGAACGGAAGATCAGGCGGGTGCGGCCGGCCTGCGGCCACGGGCGGTTATCACTCATCGGTTTCGACTCCTCTGGCATAGCGGCGCGCGATCCACGCGCACACCATCAATTGCACCTGGTGAAAGATCATGATCGGCAACAGGATCAAACCGAGATCCGGCCCGGCAAACAGCACGCGCGCCATCGGCACGCCCTGCACCAGCGATTTCTTGGTGCCGCAGAATACGATGACGATGCGGTCATCGCGCCCGAACTTCAGCAACTTGCCCAGCATGGCGGTAAAGCCCAGCGCCAATGCCAACAGCAGACAGCACAGGCCAAACAACGTCGCCAGTTCCAGCGGCGGCAGCCGTTTCCAGATGCCTTCCAGCACCGCCGACGAAAATGCGCCATAGACCGCGATCAGGATGGTGGCACGGTCGGTGATCGAAATCGTTGATTTATGTCGAATGACGAAGCCGCCGATCCACGGCCGCAGCAAATGACCGGCAACGAACGGCACCAGGATCTGCATCGCCACGCTGCCGATGCCGGACAAACCCAAACCGCTGCCGCGTGCGCCCGACATCAGGCCGACTATGATCGGCGTCAGCACCACGCCGGCCACCTGCGACGCCGACGCCGAGGCGATTGCCGCCGGCACGTTGCCCTTGGCGATGGAAACGAAGGCGATCGACGACTGCACCGTTGACGGCAACGCCGCCAGGTACAGCATGCCCGTCCACAGCACCGGCGACAGCATGCCGCTCAACCCATGCGACAGCACGAGACTCAATAGCGGAAACGCGACAAAGGTGCAGCCGAGAATCAGGATGTGCAAGCGCCAGTGCGTCAGCCCGGCAACGACGGCACTGCGTTCGAGTTTGGCGCCATGGAAGAAAAACAGCAGCACGACCGTCAGCGTCGACAGCCAGTTGACCACCACCGCCGCATCGCCGCTGGCCGGCAACAACGTCGCCAGCGCCAGCGTGGACAGCAGGGCCAGCATGAAGGGATCGGGCAGGAAATTCTTGAACACGGAGCAACTACCGAAAGTTATCGGGCCGGCAAGATACCACGCGCCCTTGGCCGGGCAAACCGTTGCGCACACAACCATGCGCGAGCAACCACGGGAATCAAATGGGTTTGGCCACCATCAGCCAGTACACCACCAGCATGGCGACAAAGGCTGGGTAGCCGAGCCACTGCCACCATTTGGCATAGCGCCAGAACAAGTCGGGTAATTCAGCGTTGCCGCTCTGCGCGGCTATCGCCATATCGCGTATCTTGATCTGCAACCAGACCACCGGCAGCCAGCACGCGCCGGCCAGCAGGTACAGCAGCAACGAAACCACGATCCACTCGGAAGTCCACGTGAAGCCGACCGCGTGCACCATCAGATAGCCTGTGAGTGGTTGCAGGATTAGTGCCGGCGTGATCAACCACCAGGTTGCCTGCACAACCATGCGGATTATTGCGACGATTGCCGACAAGTTGCAGGTGCGCAAAGTGAAGTACAGATAAAACGCATTACCCAACCCGAAACCAAGCAGCACAACGCTGGCAAGGATGTGCAGCCATTTGTAGAACAGGTAATAACTCACGAAGACGTCCTGGATGGCGGGGACGCGCAATATACCAATGAAGCATGCAGATTGAGTGCACCGATCACCAATGGCAATGCCAAAAGCATCATCAGCGAAAGCAACTGTGACC
>DATJXP010000087.1:0-3079 GCA_035500035.1 Candidatus Acidiferrum sp.
TGACGGTTTATTCATCTCCAATCCTCAGCGTTTGGTTGGAGGCTGTTCTTTATAGGGCTCGATACCCTTCGGCGTCTGCGAGTCGATGCCTTCGTTCGGCACCTTGCCGTGCGCAGCCCACCAGATGCCGTTGAGGATGAAACGGCGATAAACGTCGATCAGCATGTTGTCGTGAAAATCGACACCGCCGAAGACAAAGGCGCGGCCACCTTCGTCGCGTTGATAGGCCCACGACGCCACTTGCGTGCCCATGTGGTTCACGTCCTGCTGCGGCGTCGCCATGATCAGATTGGTGCGACGATAATCTTCCGGCAGCAGGAAACGGCTGAACACTTCGTCGCGGTAGGTCCACTGCTTGATGCCGTTCAGCACCGGATGCGTGGTGTTGACCGGCTGCATCGTCCACTGATCGACCGGATTCTTCGAGCCGATCTGCACCCACAGTCCGCCAGTCCAGCTCAAATAATACTGGCGCGCCGCCCAGTTCTCGGCCCAGTTGGCGTAATGCAGGATGACGATGCCGGCACCCTTCTTCAGCAGATCGTCGTAGCCCTGCAGAAATGCCTTGGTGGCGTCGTCGTAACCGTGATGGTTGGTGGAGGGATCCGGCGGAAACAGCGGATGCACTTCGTTGGCGTCGCGGTCGGAACTGCTTTCGATAACGATGACGTCGGCGTCGGCAATCTCCTGCGCCGGCGGCGCCTTGCCGACAAAGATCGACGTCTTCACCTTCGGCACGTTGCTGGCGTTGTCGAACGCGTCCTTCAGCACGCGCAAATCGGCCTCGTAGTCGTGGCGGCCGATCATGCCGTGATCCTTGGGGCCGCTGAGGAACACGATGTGTTTCGGCGTCGATTGCGCGAACGCCAACGAAGAGGTCAGAGCCAGCGTGGCGATGATAATGATGATGCGTTTGATCATGCGTCCCTCGTTGCTTGTCATGCGACGTTGCTTTCCAGCGTGCCGATGTGGTCGATACTGATGCTCAATTTGTCGCCGCTTTGCAGCGTGAAGTCGGCGCCGGGCACGATGCCGGTGCCGGTCAGCAGCAGCACGCCGCGCGGGAACGAGCATTCGCGCAGCAGGTACTCGACCAGGTCTTCGAAACGACGCTGGATCTTGTCCACCGTGACGTCGCCGCTGAACACTTCCTGCTCGGCACGCGTGATGACGATGCGGATGTGCGAGTCGAGCGGAAACGGTTTGTCGGTGACATACAGGCACGGCCCCAGCGCAGCGCAGCCGTCGTAGGTCTTGGCTTGCGGCAGGTACAGCGGGTTCTCGCCTTCGATGCTGCGCGAGCTCATGTCGTTGCCGATGGTGTAGCCGACGATCTTGCCGTGTTTGGTCACCATCAGCGCCAGTTCCGGTTCCGGCACGTTCCACGTCGAGTCGCGCCGGATGCGCACTCTGCCGCCGTGGCCGGTGACGCGCTCGCGGTTGGCCTTGAAAAACAGTTCGGGCCGCTCGGCTTCGTACACGCGTTGATAGAAATCGCCGCCGCCGGCTTCCTTCGATTCCAACTGGCGCTCCTGCTTGCTGCGCAGGTAGGTGACGCCGCTGGCCCACAGTTCCTGGCCCTGCATCGGCGGTAGCAGCGGCCCCTTCAGCAAGGTGTCGACGTTGGCCACTTTCGGCAGCATCGGCAGCCACTTCAGCAGTTTGTCGTACAGGTTGTCGTCGTTGACGAAGTTGTCCCAGTCGGTATTGGTGACGAGACGCGCTTCGCCGTCGTACTTGACCATGATGCCGATGGGCAGGTTGTACAGTTTCATGAGTCGCTTCCGTTGATCATTCGAGCTCGAGTACCAGCACGGCCTTGGCCGGCACGTCGAGCGTGATCTTGCCGCCGCTGCCAAGCGCCTGGAATCCCTCCGGTGCCACTGCATCAGGATGCTCGAAAGTGTTGTGCGCGTCCATCGCGTCGGCCGTCAGCAGGCGACCGTTTGCGCGCTTGAACCCGCTGCCGCCGGCGATCACCACGGTTTCGCCGCGGCGCGGATCGACGTTGACCAGCGCCAGGTACAGCTTGCCGTTCTTGCCACGCGCGGCGGTGACGCTGAGCTTGGGCATGGTGTCCTTGCCGTTGTCGTAGGTCGGCATGTTGTCGGTCGTCACCGGCAATCGCATCGCATCCTGGAACGGCACGTACAGGCTGAACGCATGATAAGTCGGCGTCAGCAGCATCTTCTGCTTGTCGGTGAGGATCATCGCCTGCAACACGTTGACCATCTGCGCGATGTTGGCCATGCGCACGCGGTCGGCATACTGGTGAAAAATATTGAAGTTCAACGCCGCGACGATGGCGTCGCGCAGACTGTTCTGCTGGTACAGGAAACCGGGGTTGTCGCCCTGCTCGGTGTCGTACCAGGTGCCCCATTCATCGACGTAGAAGCCGGTTTTCTTCGCTGGGTCGTACTTGTCGAGAATGGCGACGTTGCTCTGGATGAAGCCTTCGATGCGGCGCGTCTGCTTCAGCGTGTTGAACCACGCGGTTTCGTCGAAGCCGAGCGCGGGACCTTTGTTGGTGTCCCAACTGCCGGACGGCAACGTGTAGTAGTGATGGCCGATGCCGTTGAGGCGCACGTCCTTGCCGACGTGCTGGATCAGGTAATCAGTCCATTCGGTGAGGTTGGTGTGGCCGCCGCTGGCGATCAGTTCGGGTTTGTTGTCGGCCGGCGTTTTCAGGAATGAACCAAAGTGTTTGTACAGATCGGTGTAATAGGCCGGCGTCATGCTGCCGCCGCAGCCCCAGCTTTCGTTGCCGAGCGCGAAGTACTGAATCTTCCACGGCTGGTCGCGGCCGTTCTGGCGGCGCAGGTTGGCCAGCGTGCTCTGCGAATCCGACGTCATGTATTCGAGCCACTGCGCCATTTCGGCCGGGGTGCCGGTGCCGAGATTGCCGTTGATGTACACATCGGCGCCGATCAGTTCGGCAAAGGCCATGAACTCGTGGGTGCCGAACGCGTTGTCGTCGATGACGCCGCCCCACGTGGTGTTGACGGTCTTTTTGCGCTGCGCGGGCGGGCCGATGCCGTCCATCCAGTGATACTCGTCGGCAAAACAGCCGCCGGGCCAG
>DATJXP010000088.1:0-5198 GCA_035500035.1 Candidatus Acidiferrum sp.
GGAGACTGTCATGAGAGACAAAATCCGCTTGGTATCCAGCGCCGGCACCGGCCACTTCTATACCACCGACAAAAACAAGCGCAACATGCCCGACAAGATGGAGATCAAGAAGTACGATCCCGTCGTGCGCAAGCATGTGCTCTACACCGAAGCCAAGATCAAGTAAGACGTCTCGTAGGGGCACGCCATGGCGTGCCCCTATCATTTCGCCGCCGCGCAACGCGGCGCCGCCCGGTTCCCCTTCCCGCATTTACCTGTTGATCAACTCGACGTCCGGCAGATTGGCCGCGACTTGCTGCACCGTGGTGTAACGCGTCAACGCTTCTACTACCACCGGCAACGGCTCCGGCCATACTTCCGGCAAATCCATCTCGCCGGCGAACTTGATGGCAAACGCCAGCCGCTCGACCGGCGGCGTGAACTGCGCATCAACGCCTTCCTTGTTGCCGCGCGCATCCAGTCGGTACCAGCCGATTCCATCGAGTTGAACTGCGTTCAAACCATGCAACGTGTACGGCGGCTGGTCGTCGGTGAAGGTCAGCCGCTGGTAGCACAGTCCGGTCGGTATGCCGTTGGCGCGCAGCAAGGCCGCCAGCAGATGACTCTTGGCGTAGCAATAGCCGGTGCCGTGCGCGAGCACGTCGGAGGCTTTGCACGTCACCGGGTTCAGCTTGTAATCCCAGCTGTGTTTGATCTGGTCGCGCACGAACACGAAGCAGCGCTCGATTAACGCATGGATATCGTCCACCCCGGTGGCGAGTTCGCGCGCCTTGGCCAGCACGGCAGGATGTTCCCAATCGATATGGGGCGATGAGGCGAGAAAGGCTTGCATGGGCTCCTTGACGGTTTGTGTGACATCCGAGCCCGCAATAATATCGCGCCCACACGGAACCATAACCACCGCCGGGAGCTTTCCATGCCATCGCCGCAACCAATGAATCGCATCGCGCGCGCGGTCGGCCTGCTGTTGATTGCCGTGCTGACAGGCACGAGCATCGATGCACAAACGGCGCCGACTTTCGCCGGCGTGTTCGGCAGTCACATGGTGTTGCCGCACGACGAGCCGGTGATCCTGCGCGGCCAGGCCGCGCCAAACAGCAAGCTGCTGCTGGAAGTCAACGAGGCCAGGTACAGCTTCAGCAGCGACAATGTTGGCCAATGGAGCGTGCGTCTTGCGCCACTGCATCCAGGCGGCCCTTACACGCTCACGGTAAAAGACGAACACGGCGGTTCCGCTTCGCTAACCGACGTGCTGGCCGGCGAAGTGTGGTTATGCTCGGGCCAATCGAACATGGAATTCCCGGTGACGATGGCAGCCGATGCACCGGCCAGTGCGCTGCAAGGTCATCCGGCGATCCGTCTGCTGTCAGTGCCGCAGCGCACCAGCCTGCAGGCGCAAGGTTTCTTCAGCGAACCACCGGCGTGGCAGATCGCCAATGCCGACACCATCAAGCGGTTTTCCGCGCTGTGTTATTTCTTCGCGCAGCAAAAAATCGCTGCCGAAGGTTTGCCGCTCGGCCTCATCAATGCCTCGTGGGGCGGCTCGGCGATCGAAGCGTGGATCGGCGAACAACAACTTGCCACGCTGCCGGCGGATAAACATCTGGTGCAACTGCTGCAGCAATACCGCACCGATCAACGCAAGGCCGAGCTCGCGTTTGCCGACGATTGGATGCAATGGTGGCAAACCAACTCGCAGCAAGGCCCGGTGTGGCAACGCGGCGTGCTCGACAACAATCCCGACTGGCAAGCCGCACCGCTCGTCGACTATCGCACCTATCCCGATCCGCGCCTGAAAACCTTCACCGGCAATTTATGGTTCTCGAAAAGTTTTGAACTGACGGAAGCGCAGAGCAAGCAGGGCGCGAGCTTCGTGCTCGGCAAGATCGATGAAGTCGATTCCACCTGGCTCAACGGCAAGTTCGTCAACAACTCGTTCGGCTACGGCACGCGGCGAGAATACCGGCTCGAAAGCGGCATGCTGCAAGCCGGCACCAATCAGTTCAGCGTGTTCGTCACCAACACCTACGACGCCGGCGGCATGATGGGGCCGGAGGCCGATATCGGCATCAGGTTCGACGACGGCGAATTTGTCCCGCTCGGCAGCAACTGGAAGTACCGCTTCGTGCCGAAACAAACCGGCTACCCGCCGCGCGCGCCGTGGGAAAGCGTGCACGGCATCAGCGGCATGTTCTACGGCATGATCGCGCCGCTGCAGGCACTGCCGCCGACCGGCGTACTGTGGTACCAGGGCGAATCCAATGCCGACAACGCCGGCGAATATGGCGCCTTGCTGACGGCGCTGATCAAGGACTGGCGTCATCACTTCAACAGCGAGCTGCCGTTTATCGTCGTGCAGTTGCCGAACTACGGCGCTGAGGCCACCGCACCCGGCGAATCCGGCTGGGCCACGCTGCGCAATGCGCAGCAGCAAGTGGCGCTGAACGATGCCAAGGTCGGCCTCGTCGTCACCCAGGATCTGGGCAACGATGCTGACATTCACCCCAAACTCAAATACGCCGTCGCCGCACGCACGCTGCAAGTCGCGCGCGAGTTGAAAGGCAACGGCGCGAAGAACGGCATCGTCGCGCAAGTTGTCGCTACTAAATCGAATGCGTGGGTGCTCGAGTTCCAGCCGCCGTTGATGCCGAACGAAGCCGGGCACAACGTCGCCGGTTTCAGCTTGTGCCAGGCCAACACCTGCGTCGCCGCCAAGGCCGTGCAGCAAGGCAACCGTGTCGAGATCGTGCGCGACCCACAAAAGCCGGCCACGACGTTGCGTTATTGCTGGTCCGACGGCGGCACCTGCGAACTCAAAGCGCTGAGCGGCTTGCCGGTCAGCTCGTTCGAACTGCCGCTAGCCAAGACCAAATGACGCGCAACCGGCCCTCGCGCTCCCGTCGTTCCCGCGCATGCGGGAATCCATTACCCTCTGCGCCAGCTTTGCCCCACAACAACATCAA
Source organism: Candidatus Acidiferrum sp. (assembly GCA_035500035.1). Lineage (GTDB taxonomy): Bacteria > Pseudomonadota > Gammaproteobacteria > Pseudomonadales > Pseudohongiellaceae > CAILUG01. The sequence goes on from DATJXP010000088.1 coordinate 2,964, forward strand.
CAAAAGGCCCACGCCATGAAAAAGCTCCTTCTCATCGCCGCCACGCTGCTGCTCGCCACCGGCGCCGACGCGCAAACCTGCAACCGCGACTGCCTGAAGAACACCATCACGCAGTATCTCGATGCCATGCTCAAGCACGACCCGGGCAAACTGCCGCTCGCCGCCAAGGTGCGCTTCACCGAAGACACGCAGGAACTCAAGCTCGGTGAAGGCCTGTGGAAAAACATCGAAAGTTACAGCGGCTTTCGTCAGGACGTGCTCGACGTGAAAAAAGGTATCGCCGGCGTGCACGTCAAGGCAATCGAAAACGGCAAGCCGGTGCTGGCCGCGATCCGTATCCAGATGCAGGGCAACAAGATCGCAGGTGTCGAAACCATGGTGGTGCGCAACAAGGAGGAAGGCATGATCTTCAACACGGATGCGATCGTGAAAGCCAGCGACGCGATGAATGTCACGCCGACGCCTGCGCAAAAGAACAAACGCGAAGACATGGAAAAACTGGCGCTGCTGTATCCGGAAGGCCTGCGCGTGGGCAGCTTCGTCAAAGCCGACGCCCAGTTCAACCCCGAAGCCTACCGTTTCGAAAACGGCCAGCTGATGGCCGGCCCCAACTGCACCTTCTTCAAAGGCTGCGACCACATCCGCGAGCAAGCGCTACCGACGCTCGCCGGCATCAAGGCCATGGTCGCCGCGGTGGACGAAGAACAAGGCATCGTCTGGCTGCGCATGAACTTCGGCAAAGGCTCGCTGATGCGCGGCGACGGCGAACTCTCGGTATTCGAAATGTTCAAGGTGTACGACGGCCGCATCAACGCGGTCGAAGCCTTCATGAAGGAAGTGCCGGCGAATACGGCGTTTTTGTGGAAGTACTGAGGTCCTAAAAGAAAACAATGAAAATCGAAATAACGTATTCTCCTTCCCAAGAAGAGATCTCTGTCATTTACGGCGGGTTGGTTGAGTTCAACGCTCCACACTTTCCTGACCTAAAGGAGAAGAAGATTGCCAGCTTTGTGCGGAATGGCGACGGGGAAATAATTGGAGGTCTTTCTGGAGTTATCTTATTTACGAGTCTCTACCTGAATTATTTTTGGCTTTCTGAATCAATTCGACTTTTGGGTTATGGGAGTAAATTGCTGGCAGCACTTGAGTTGGAAGCTGCGAATGACGGACTTAAAAATATATTTGTCGATACTTATTCGTTTCAGGCGCCAGTTTTTTACGAAAAATGCGGCTTCAAAGAAGTTGGTAGGTACGCCAATTATCCGAAAGAGGGCGTAGATAAGATTTTTTACGCTAAGCAGCTTGATCGAGCCTAACGATGGTAATAAATCGAAATAGGAGCCGGAGTCGCCGTCTTGCTCAAGCCGCCCGCAACGGCTTTATACGCACCACATCTTTCTTGATCGCCTGAGCCGCCACCCACAGATCAAGCGCTCGCTGGGCATTCAACCAAAACTCGGGCGAATTGTTGAACAGGCGGGCAAGCCGCAGCGCCATTTCCGGACTCAGCGCGCGTCGCTCCCGCAACAGCTCATTGATCGACTGGCGTGAAACACCCATCGCATCGGCCAAGCTCGCAACGGTGAGCCCGTAATCGGGCATGAAATCTTCCCGCAGCATTTCGCCGGGGTGAGTGGGTTTGCGTTTGGTGGTGCCGCTGTTCTTGAAAGACATGACGGGTTGTCCTGGCTCAGTGGTAGTCACAAAACTCGACTTTGTAGGCATCGCCATCCTTGAACACGAAACAAATCCGCCATTGATCATTGACAGCGATGGCATGCTGACCTTGCCGGTCATTCGTCAATGCATGCAGATGATTACCGCGCGGTACCTTCAGATCGTCCAGACAAGTAGCGAGGTTGACGTATTCCAGCTTGCGAACGGCACGCATGCGCACATCGGGCGGGCACTTTCTTGTGCTCCCGGTTTCGTAAAGCTCCTTGGTATGCTTGTCTGCAAATGTCCGTATCATGCAGTGGGACTACTGTAACGCTAGGCGTGACAAATTACAATGTTGGGAATGGTGAAGCACGTTGCCTGCGTAGACAAATGCTATGGCGACAGCAAAATCAGGACAAGAAAATTGCGATTTGCACTCAATAATATTTATTGGCGAGGATCGAAACTCTCTGCTACAGCCGCTCGGCTTCCAACACAATCCTGCCCCCGCCCGGCATCGCCGCGTCCTGCAACAACCGCATGCAGTCCATGTGCCGCTGATAGCGCTTGGTCTTG
>DATJXP010000089.1:0-5228 GCA_035500035.1 Candidatus Acidiferrum sp.
CATGTTCTGCAGGTCGTCGAACTTGCCGGGCTCTTCCTTCTCGGTGTTGACTAGGCCTTCGATCAATTGATGCAGCTTGTCATCTTCGACGACCACCAGGTCAACCGAACAACCGGCGTTGAATTTGATTTCGTCGATGGCGGTCTGGTTGGAAGGGTCGGATACCGCGAGGAACATCTTGTGGCCCTTGCGCAGGATCGGCAGCATGTTGTGCTTGACCAGCAGCTTGCTGTCGACCTGGGTGTGCGGGAACAAGGTGGCATCCATCGCGCTGATGTCGAGCAGCGGCAGGCCGAATTCCTGGCTGGCGGTTTTGGCGATCAACCTGGAATCGATCAGCCGGTTCTTGACCAGATGCCGCACCAGCGGCGTGCCGTTCTTGTCGGCAGTGGTGAAAGCGGCAAGCGCGACTTCCCGCTCGAGCAGGTTCTCCGACACCAGTACCCGGGCCAGGCCGGTTATTGTGGGTTCAGTGCTCATTTATTGATTGAGCGTTGATTGAGCGTTGATTGAATGTTGATTGAATTGTTGCATTCTCGCCGCGCGGGACCCAAGCGCCGGACCCGGTGTTTTCCGGGCTGGAACCGGTCTTGCCATCCTTTCTAGTAGTTTAATAGAACTTTGTGTTTTTTCTAGGAAATCCCTTGCCCATAGCCCCAAAGTTTGGCCATAGTCACACCGAGAGGCCATAGAACCGGCTATCGTCCGTGGTTCGAGTGGTATCGGATAAGTGCCAGAGGGGCTTCAGGAGGCCAGGGTGACAACAGGCGCGGAACTGTCGATCGTAATGCCGGCCAAAAACGAGGCCGTCAACTTGCAGAAATTGCTGCCTGCCGTACAAGCCGTTTTGCCGCAGGCGGAAATCATCGTCGTCAACGACGGCTCGACCGATGACACGGTCGCGCTGTGCACTCGCTTGGGCGTCAGGGTAGTGACGCATCCGTACAGCAAGGGCAATGGCGCCAGCATCAAGACCGGCGCCCGCAATGCGAGTCGCGATACCGTGGTATTCATGGACGGCGATGGTCAGCACAAGCCGGCGGATATCCTGCGGTTGCTCGAGGTTTACGCTCAAGGTCACGACATGGTGGTCGGTGCCCGCAGTGCTGCGACGCAGGCCAGCATGGGGCGATTGATGGCCAATACCTTCTACAACCGGTTGTCGAGCTGGGTGGCCGATCAGCACATCCGCGATCTCACGTCGGGGTTCCGCATCGTCAACCGGCACAAGTTCCTCAAATTCCTTTACTTGCTGCCCAACGGCTTCTCCTATCCCACCACGATCACGATGGCGTTTTTCCGCGCCGGTTATTCGGTGACCTACATCGACATCGAAGCCGGCAAGCGCGAGGGCAAGAGCCACATCAACCTGGTCAAGGACGGCATGCGCTTCCTGATCATCATCTTCAAGATCGGCACGCTGTTTTCTCCGCTCAAGATTTTCATGCCGATCGCGCTCAGCTTTTTCGGTATCGGCATCGGCTATTACCTGTACACATTCTTCAACTTCCACACCTTTACCAACATGAGTGGACTGTTGTTCACCAGCGCCGTCATCGTGTTCCTGATCGGGTTGGTGTCGGAGCAGGTCACGGCGTTGATCTACAAGGATTCCGAATAAACCAAAAAACGAGAAGACCGCAGCATTACGATCGATCGAACCAGATCGTCGATGCCGGTAGTGTCATCAAGTTCCGCAGCGTGGAGATAATGCGGCTCTGAAGTCCGCAATGAGGGTTCAGTGTGGCCCCAGTGCAGCGCGAACGCGTTCGCTCAGCTGCTCCATGCTGTAGGGTTTGTGCAGCAGGTTGGCGGCGAAACGTTCGGCCTGGCCGCTGACCGACGTCAGATCGGCATAGCCGGAGGTGTGCAGTACCTTCAATTCGGGGCGCAATGCCAATGCACGCTCAGCAAGATCGTAGCCATTGAGCGAACCCGGCATCACCACGTCGGTGAACAGCAGATTGATCTCCGGGTGTTCCGCCAACAATTGCAGCGCGATGTCGCCATTGTTGGCGGTCAGCACCTGGTAGCCCAGCAGCGTCAAGCGCATGCGCGCCAGCTCGAGCAGCGCGGTCTCATCGTCCACCACCAGTATGGTCTCCTTGCCGTTGGCATTGGCGATCTTGTCGGCGCCGGCTCGCAACGAGGTGGCGGCATCCTGGCGGGAACGTGCAAACACCAGCAGGAAGGTCGTGCCTTTGCCCGGTGTCGATTGCACGTCGATGCGGCCGTTGGCGCGTTGCACGAAACCAAACACCATCGCCAGGCCGAGACCGGTGCCCTTGCCGACTTCCTTGGTGGTGAAGAAGGGCTCGAAGATGTGTTCGAGGTGTTCAGGCGAAATGCCGACTCCGTCGTCGGAGATTTCCAGCGACACGTAATCGCCATTGGTCATGCCCGGCAACGGCGCATTCGTGCGATCGGTGATCGTGAGATTGCTGGTCGTGATCTGCAAGCTGCCGCCGTTGGGCATGGCATCGCGCGAATTGATGACGAGATTCAGCAGCGAATCCTGGAAATCGCCAGCGTCGATGAAGGTATCCCACAAGCGGGGTTGCAGCCGGTATTGCACGTTGATGTCAGGCGTCAACGAGCGTTCTATCAGCGTCTGCAGCGAACTGATCAAGGTATTGATGTTGCAGACCGTGCTGTGATCCGGCTTCTGGCGCGAAAACCCCAGCAATTGCTGAGTCAGGTTGATGGCGCGGTTGGTGACGTGCATGAGACTGTCCACCCGCTCCCTGGCCTTGCCGGCATCGGTCAACTGTGAGTCGAGCAGTTCGAGGTTGCCCAGCATGATGCCGAGGATGTTGTTGAAGTCGTGGGCGATGCCGCCGGTCAACTGTCCCACTGCCTCCATCTTCTGCGCCCGCCGCAGAGCCTTGTCCGCCAGTTTTTGCGTGGTGAGATCGGTGACGAACGCGACGGTGGTGATCCTGCCGTTGCGGCCGCGTGGCAATCGGGTCAGGCTGATGTACACCGGTACTTTGTGGCCGTCGCGATGGCGCAGTTCGACTTCGCACTGGCGCGGGTTGGTACCGGCGATCAGCTGTGCCGTCTGCAGCGTCTGCAAGTCGGCGTTGTCAGCCAGGAAAATGGCCAGCGGTTTACCGGTCATCACCTCGTGGTCGTAACCCAGCAAAGTCGCCAGGCGATTGTTGACCTGCAATGTCCGCCAGTTTTCGTCTACCAGCCAGACTCCTTCGGGTGCGCCTTCGAAAATGGTGCGGTAGCGCGCTTCGCTTTCCTTTACTGCCGCTTCCGCATGTTTGAGTTCGGTCTGGTCGATGATGAAGCCGGCGATGCGTATCGCTTTGCCGGCAGCATCCTTGATGACGTGCACGAGATCCAGCACCCAGACGACCTCGCCGTTTTTCTTGGCCATGCGGTATTCGATCAGATGGTCGCGGCCCTTGGCGGTTTCGTTGGTGCAGTAGTGATAGACGCGTTCGCGGTCTTCCGGAGTGATCATCGCCGTCCACGCGGCAAGATCTTTCCATTCGCCGATGCCGTAGCCGAGGATGCGCGAGGCGTTGGGCGACACGTAGGTAAAGCGGTCGGCGGCGAGATCGAACTCCCAGTTGATGCCGTTGATGCTGTCGAGCAGGTTCTGCAGATGATCGTGTTGTTCCTGCAGCGCCAGTTCCATGCGCTTGCGGGTGGTGAGGTCACGCGTCACCGCCAGCAGATTGGTGATCTCGCCGGAGGCATTGCGGAAGGGAACCGCCCAGGTTTCCATCCACAGCGGGTTGCCGTGCAGGCTTTTCGCGCTGAACAGCAAGGTGCCGCTCTCGCCTTCGAAGGCGCGATGCAGCAGGTTGCGATATTGGGCGCGGTAGTCGGCATCGACCGCGGCGGTAAAGTCGGCATTGCGTGCGTGTTCAAGCGAATCGGCTTCGATCATCGCAAGACCGGTCGGATTCATCGTCAGCAGCCGGCCGGCGCGGTCCATCGTCTTCACGCACAGCGGCGTGGTATCGATGATCGCCTGCAGGTAACGCTCTTTCTCGGCGAGGTCGGCGGTGCGTTGCCGCACCAGTCGCCGTGCCTGTACCAGACCGAGCATCAACCCCAGCAGCAACATACCGGCAAGGGTCACCGCGATCAGCGCCACGTGGCGCGCAATCCACAATGCCCAGGTGATTTGTTGCGGCGGCGCTTCCTCGTAGAGCAGCCCCTTGATGGAACTGTTCCTGGACAGAAAGCCTTCGTCGATGAAAATGTTCAGAATCTGCTGCCAGCGGTCGGGATTCATGTAGCCGATATTGACGAACAGGGGCTGGATCATCTCGCGTGAAGTAATCGCCTCATACTCGAGGTGGGCGCGGCTGAGCTTTTGCGTGTTGTAGCGGGTCAGGATGAGTTCGATCATTTCGTCCGCATGGTTCAGCGCATAGTTCCAGCCACGCATCGATGCCTTGCGAAAGGCGGCAACCCGTTCCGGGTGTTTGCCGATTTCGGTTTCCGAGGTGGCCAGCACGTCGCCGTAGAAGTCGACGCCGTAACTGCTGGGCAGGATGTAGCGCCCTTCGATACCTTCTTCGTCCATGGTCTGGGCCTGGTCGGTGGTATAGGCATCGAAGGCATCGATCTCGCCACGGACCAGACCGCGGAAGTCGTAATTGGTCGGGATGCGTTGGTAGTCCTTGTCGGTGAGGCCGGCCCGGCGCAACGCAGCCTGCAAATCGGCGCCTTGCACGCCGGTGCCTATCATGATGCGTTTGCCGGCGAAGTCTTCCATCTTGCTCAGTCCCGAATCGGCGCGGACGAGGAACGCATAAGGGCTGTGTTGGAAGATGGTGGCCAGTGCCACCACCGGCTCGCCTTGGGCGCGATGGATCACGATGTCGGAGCCGGTAACGGCGTAGTCGGCTTTGCCTTCCAGCATCAAGGTCAACGGGGCCTTGTCGCCGCTGAGTTCCTTGATGCTGACGTCCAGACCGGCGTCACGGTAATAGCCTTTTTCGAGCGCGGCGTAGTAGCCGGCAAACTGGAAGGCGTGGCGCCATTTCAGTTGCAGCGTAACCGGATCCAAGGTGTCGGCGGCCAGAATTCCGCTGGCGAAAGTCAGCAATAGAATCGTCAGCAGAGCCCGCGCGCGGCCAAGCTTGAAGAAAGAGAGGGGACTATTCATGACAGGTTGGAAGGTAATCCCCTATATATCGGACGGTGCAAGGAAAACATTAGCGAACGGGGCCGCGACCTCCTGTCAGCTCGATCCGGCT
>DATJXP010000090.1:0-11549 GCA_035500035.1 Candidatus Acidiferrum sp.
TACACCACCACCGACACCAGCGCCACCGCCGTCAGCAGGCGGCTGTACACCCACATCAGTGTCAACGTACCGGTTACCATCAAGCCGTCGATCGCCACTTCGACGATGCCGGAACACAGAAAATCCTTGATCTGCCCCAGCGCACCGAAACGCGCCAGCACATCGCCGGGATGCCGCCGCGCGAACCACGACAGCGGCAGCCGCAGCAAGTGACGGCATACGTTGGCGGCGATCTGCAAACCGATCAGGTTGCCCAGATGCAGCACGGCACGGGTGCGCAGGAATTCGGTCAGGCTGCGCACCACCGCCACCATGAAGAAACCGGTGGCCATGATCTTCAGCAACGCATAATCGCGATTGACCAACACGTCGTCGATGAACAACTGCGTATAGAACGGTAATGCCAGCGCAAACAGCTGGATCAGCGACGACAGCAGCAGCAATTGCCCCAACGCCTTCCACAAGCCTTCGCTGCGTTGCCACAGATCGCGCAAATGCACGACGCGGCGTTCGTCGCGCGGCCGGAAACCGTCGATCGGCATCAGTTCGAGCGCGACGCCGGTAAAGTGGCCATTGGCTTCGTTCAACGACAGCACTACTTCGCCTTTGGCCGGATCGTGCAGGTACAGATGTTTCTTTTTCACCTCTTTCAGCACGACGAAATGCTTCAGGTCCCAATGCAGGATGGCCGGCAATTGCAGCGCTCCCACTTCGTCGAGCTCCAGCCGCAGCGGCCGCGGCGCCAATTGCATCCGATCGGCCATCTGCATCAGCGACGACAACGTCGTGCCTGTCGCGGCACCGCCGATACGACTGCGCAGCGTATTGAGGTCGATACGATGGCCGTGGAAAGCCAGCACCATGGCCAGACAGGCGAGCCCGCACTCGCTGGTTTCGGCTTGCATGATCACCGGCAATTGCCGGCTTGAGTAAAAGAGTCCTTTCATTGCTGTGCTCCTCGAATTGCCATCAATGACCTTTGAGGCTGTACAGCGGCTCCAGCAGCCATTCGAGCAACGAGCGGCTGTCGATGCCGATGTCGGCCGTCAGCCGCATGCCGGGACGCAGCGGCACTTCGTTGCCATAGGCAGTGACGGTTTGCTTGTCGAGTTCCGCCACCAGGCGGTAATACGGCTGCCCGCCGTCAGGTCCCGCGCGTTCCGGCTGTTCGCTGCTGCCGGCAATGGCGCTCAGCGTGGCCCGCTGCACGCCGAATTTCTGGTACGGAAAGGCATCGAATCGCAGTGTCATCTGCTGCCCCGCCCTGACAAAGCCCATTGCTTGCGACGGCACATGCAGTTCCACTTGCAGGCTGGCTGCCGCCGGCACCAGTTCAAGCACCGTCTGCTGAGCCCGCACCGCCATGCCTTGCTTGACGGCCAATGCGCTCACGTAGCCCGCCACCGGTGCCGCCACCACACGACGGTATTCGGATTCTTGCTGTAATTGCTGTTGCTGATTCTGTTGCAGTTGGGCCGACCACTGCTCGATCTGCTGGCGGCTGCGCCACAGCTGCGCGGCATGGTCGCCGAGCAGTTGCTGACGGGCGGCCAGCGCCGATTCCAGTTGCACCCCGGCATCGGCCAGCGTTTGTTGTTGGAGCAACAATTGTGCAGCCAAAGCTTCGTGATCGGCTTCGGCCAGCAGCTTTCTGGCCGCCAACGCGGCCCCCCGATCCGCCTGCTTCTGCCGGAGTTCGAGCAACTGCTGCTGACGAGCCAGTGTCTGCCGCCATTGACCGATGACGGCATCCGCCGACCGCAGGCGCTCGTCATGATGTCGCTGCCAGTCGATCTGCTGCAGGCGCTCGATTTCGACCTGCCGTTGCAATTGCGTGGCCTGCCGCTGCAAGGCGGCCAGGCTGCCTGCCTCGGCCAGTTGACCGGACTCCAGCACGTGGGTGCTTTCAAGCACGAACAACGGTTGGCCGGCGGCTACCTGCTGGCCGGATACGACCAGTAATTGGGCCAAAATGCCGTTTTGCGGCGCCGGCAGTTCCACCAGGCCGGCATCCGGTTCCAGCGTACCGGCCACCGTGACTTTACGCTGGTAATGGCCCTGCGCCAGCCACAGCAAGGCGGCGGCCGAGGTGGTAGCCAGCAACATGACCAGCCAACGCAACGGCAGCGGTTGACTCAGGATCAACGCGCCTTCCAAACGATGCTGCCGGCGGGCAATCGCCGCCTCCCTGAACAATGCTGTCACAATCTGCAATCCTTGCAATTGATCCTGCCTGGAACATAGTGCACGGCGGTGGTTTCCGCCAAAAAAGTTTATGGGGTGCGGGCACCATGCTATAGTTGCGTGCACAAAAAAGAGGGGGACCTGTCATGCGAGTGCAGTCGATCAGCGCAGTTTTTGCAGCCTTGCTGGTAACGATGACCGTTGCCCCTGCCGCCGAGGCGCACCATTCCTTTGCCGTGTTCGACTTCAAGACCGAAGTGCCGTTCGAAGGCATCGTCGAATCGGTCAAGTTCCGTAATCCGCACATCGCGCTGACGCTCAAAGTAAAAGGCGCCGACGGCAAGGAGCAGATCGTCGAATTCATCGAAGGTGCCCCGGCCAACATGCTGGTCCGCGGCGGTTTGCGTCCGGAGGAAATCGCCCCGGGCAAACATATCAATGCCATCGGTTCGCCACTGATCGAAGATCACACCAAGTATTTCCTGCGCGTGATCAAACTCGACGACGGCCAGGAATTCCGCAACTGACGGCCGCTGCGCCGCCTCCCCCCGCTTTCCCTTTACAGCCATCCATAGGAAGTAACGCATGAGTGCCACCAAGCAACCCTGGGGTAATACTGTCGATGTCGAATTCAGCGACGACATCGCCTTCGTCTATTTCAACCGCCCCGACAAAAAGAATTGCATGAGCCCGACGCTGAACCGCGAAATGTACGCGACGTTGCACGCGCTCGAACTGGATGACCGCTGCAAGGTAGTGGTGTTGACCGGCCGCGGCGCCGCCTGGTCGGCCGGCATGGACCTGAAAGAATACTTCCGCGAGACCGACAACGAAGGCGATGCCTTCAAGATGCGCATCCGCGAAGAAGCCGCCGCCTGGCAACAGATCAAGCTGCGCTTCCACGCCAAGCCGACCATCGCCATGGTCAACGGCTGGGTGTTCGGCGGCGCCTTCACCCCGCTCACCTCGTGCGATCTGGCCATCGCCTCTGACGACGCCAAGTTCGGTCTTTCCGAAATCAACTGGGGCATCATCCCCGGTGGCAACGTCACCAAGTCAGTAGCCGACACCATGGGCCAGCGCAACGCGCTGTACTACATCATGACCGGCGAAACCTTCGACGGCAAAAAAGCCGCGCAAATGGGCCTGGTCAACGAAAGCGTGCCTGCCGCCCAACTGGAAAAACGCGTGCGTGAGCTCGCCAAGACGCTGATGGGCAAGGATCCAGTCGTGCTACGCGCCGCCAAAGAAGTGTTCAAACGCGTGCGTTTCATGGATTGGGAAACCTCCAACGACTATATCTACTCGAAGACCGACGCCTCCAACCTGCGCAGCGGCGCCGAGTTCCGCCAGGGTGCGATGCATGCATTCCTCGACGAGAAGAAGTTCAAGCCGGGTCTTGCCACCTACAACAAAGATGACGGAAAAAGCGCCAAGAAAGGTAACGGCAAAAAAAAGAAATAATCTGCAGCCATGAACACAAAAAAGCCGGGCAATGCCCGGCTTTTTGTTTTGTGCCTTGTCATTGCCTACCGGAAACGCAAGTTCCCGCGGTTCAACTCGCTGACGCTTTTCACACCCATCAATTTCATGTCGCGCTCGAGCTCGGTGCGGTATTGACCGAGCGCGCGTTCGACACCCGCCTGCCCTGCTGCTGCCAGCGCATACAGATAGAGCCTGCCGCCTGAACACGCCTTGGCGCCCATCGACAACGCCTTCAACACATGTGTGCCGCGCTGGATGCCACCTTCGCAGATCACGTCCAGCTTGTCGCCGACTGCATCGACGATTTCCGCCAACTGGTCGAACGGTGCCCGCGAACCATCCAACTGACGACCGCCGTGGTTCGACACCATGATCCCGGTGCAGCCGATATCGACCGCGCGTTTGGCATCGGCCACGCTCATGACACCTTTCAGCGCGAAGTGACCGCCCCAGCGTGCGGCGATACGTTCGGCGTCTTTCCAGTTCATCGACTGATCGAGCATGGTCGAAAAATAACTGCCGATCGACGTCGCCACGTTGGAGCCTTCCTTCACGTGCGTGCTCAGATGCGGCAGATCAAACTTAGGATGCGTGAGGTAATTGACGGTCCAGCGCGGGCGTAAAGCAAAGCTCATCAGGCTCGCCAGCGTGAGCTTCGGCGGCGAAGTGAAGCCAGTGCGATGATCCCGCTCGCGGTTGCCGCCGGTGATGGTATCGACCGTCAGCGCCATCACGTCGAACTTTGCCGCCTTGGCCCTGTCGATCATGCTGTCGTTGAGACCGCGGTCCTTGTGGAAATAGAACTGGAACATCTTCGGCGTGTCGGGAATCGTCGCGGCAATTTCTTCGACGCTGACGGTGCCGAGCGCGGAAACGCCGAACATGGTGCCGAATTTCTGTGCTGCCTTCGCCACCGCGCGTTCGCCATCGTGATGAAACAGCCGCTGTAGCGCGGTCGGCGCGCAGTACAGCGGCATCGCCAGCTTCTTGCCGAAGATCGTCACCGACATATCGATGTTGTCGACGCCGGCCAGCACGTTCGGCACCAGGTCCACCTCTTCGTAGGCCTGGGTGTTGCGGCGATACGTCACTTCGTCGTCGGCGGCGCCGTCGATGTAATTGAAGATGGGATCGGGCAGCCTCTCCTTTGCCAGTTGACGGAAATGCTGGAAGTTATGGCACTGCGACAGTTTCATGGAAACTCCAAAGGGAAAGACTGCGGATTGTTCAAAGCGTATGGCTGAGGCGGTCGCTGTTCAGCATGCCGGTCAGGTATTTTTCGATCTTGGCCTTGGCCGGATTTTCCTTGTCGTTGAACCGGACACCGATGCCCTGGGCGCGGCCGCCCTGCGCACCTTGCGGCGTCAACCACACCACGGTGCAAGCCAGCGGGATGCGATCGGGTTCCTCCATCAGGCCCAGAAGGATGAACACCTCGTCGCCGATTTCGTAAGACTTGCGAGTGGGGATGAACAAGCCGCCGTTGTCGATGAACGGCATGTAGGCCGAATACAACACCGCCAGATCCTTGATGCTGATCGACAGGATGCCGTGCTTGCCACCGGCCGCGGGGATATTCGCTGGATTGTTGGGGACTTCCGTCGTCACGGGTTGCGCACCGTTCTGGTCGTCATCAGCTGGCTCCATTCGGTGAACAGGGCTTCCAGCATCAGCTGCGGATTGGCGTTGTTGGTGGCCATCGCGGTCCTGCGGGCCTGCATCAGGCTCGCATGATAGTTATGGAGGCGGCGCATCATAACGGTTCCCGGCATCTGCGTGCAGCGATCCAGCAGCGGTTGCAGCGCCGGCAGCGACGCTGCCTGGGCAGTCTGCAGCGCGGTCAACAACCGGCCGATCCCCAGCAACTGGTAATCAATGCTAGTACGGATTCCGAGATCTTCGCATTTTTTTGCGGCCTGCACCGGCGTCGCCTCGCCATTGGCCAGCTTTTCCAGAGCCATTATCAGCGCGCCAAAACCGGTTTCCGCCTGCTGCTGCAACAATGCCAGCGCATGCAGCGGTGCTCCTTGCGCCAATTCGAGATAGAACTCAAGCCTGGTGTCCGTCTGCACTTGCTGCTTGAGCCAGGCCAGCGCGACATTTGACGGCGGCGGCGCGAATTCCAGCAATTGGCAGCGGCTGCGCAAGGTCGGCAGCAACAGGCCAGGCTGTTCGCCGATCAGCAACAGGTAGGTTTGTGCCGGCGGTTCTTCGAGGATTTTCAGCAGTGCATTGGCGGCATTGAGGTTCATCGCTTCGGCCGGGCGGATCACGATGGCCTTGGCACCGCCGCGTTGCGAAGTGTTCTGGGCAAACTCGATGGCGTCGCGGATCGCTTCGATCTTCAATTGCCGCAGTTCGGGTTGCAGCAACAGCCAGTCAGGATGCGTGCCGGCCGCGAACAGATGACAATCCTGGCAAGCACCGCACGGGCCGTGACTGTCGGCACGGCGGCATAGCAGGTAGCGGGTGTAATGCAGTGCGAATTCGAGCTTGCCGATCCCGGGTTTGCCGGCAAACAGCCAGGCATGGGCGAGACGACCGTTGCTGTGCAGCGCCTGCAACCGGTTGAACTGCGCGGACTGCCACGGCAACAATGCTGTTTGCAGTGAAACTTCTGCCATCGCTCAACCCTGCCCTTCCGGCGATACCAGCAATGCCGGCAACGCCAATGCCGCAGCCACTTGTTGCTTGATCGCGTGCGCTACCATTTCCACGGTTGCACCGGCATCGATTAGCCGATGCGTCACGGGACTGCGCTGGGCCAGCAACCGGAAACCGTCGCGTACTTTGCGCTGGTAATTCTCGCCTTTCTTTTCGAACCGGTCTTCACTGTCGCCGCGTTGCTTCGCGCGGGCGAGCGAGGTGGCGGGATCGAGATCCAGTACCAGCACCAGATCGGGATTGAAATCACCGACTACTTCGCGATGGATCCGCTCGACTACATCGAGACCGAGCCCGCCGGCCAAGCCCTGGAACGCACGTGACGAATCGGCGAAACGGTCGGAAATCACCCAGGTGCCTTTCGCCAGCGCCGGCAGGATCGTCTGCTGCAAGTGGCTGCGGCGGGCAGCATAGATCAACAGCAGTTCGGTCATGCTGTCCCAGCGATCGGCGGCACCGGTCACCAACAGCGAACGTATCTGTTCAGCCCCGGGCGAACCGCCGGGCTCGCGCGTCAGCAACACGTCGACACCGCAATTGCGCAGCGCATCGCGCAGCAGCCGGCTTTGCACACCCTTGCCGGCGCCGTCGACGCCTTCGATGGCGATGAACCTGCCGCGTGTTTGCACATTGCCGTCGGTCATGGTTTACGGTCCAGTTGGTATCGTTTCACTGCGGCATTGTGCTCCGCCAGCGTGGCGGAAAAATAGTGGGTACCATCGCCTTTTGCCACGAAGTACAGCGCATTGCCGGGCGCCGGGTGCACGCTGGCGAAGATGGCATTGCGCGAAGGCAGCGCGATCGGCGTCGGCGGCAGACCATCGCGGGTGTAGGTGTTGTACGGAGTGTCGGTTTCCAGGTTCTTGCGGGTGATGTTGCCGTCGAAGGCGGGGCCGATGCCGTAGATCACGGCGGGATCGGTCTGCAGCTTCATGCCCATCTGCAAACGCCGCACGAACACGCCACTGATCATCGGCTGTTCCGCTGCCTGCCCACTTTCCTTTTCGATGATCGACGCCATGATCAGCGCTTGGTACGGACTCTGGTACGGCAGTCCGGAGTCACGCTCCTTCCACGCGGTTTCCAGCAGTTTGTCCATCAGCCCCCTGGCACGTTGCAGGATGTCGAGATCGGTGGTGCCCCGCTCAAAATTGTAAGTCTCGGGGAACACCAGGCCTTCCGGATAACGTTCCGTGGCGAACGCCGCTTGTACCGCTGCCGGATCGTCGGCGTCGAGCGTGGCTTTGACGGCTTGATGCGCTTGCAGGGCTTTGATGGCGTCGCGCAACGTCCAGCCTTCGCCGATCCGCACCTGGTATTCGATCACTTTGCCGTCGAGTAGCGTTTGCAGAAAACTGAGCGGTGTCATGCCCGCCACCAGTTCGTATTCGCCGGCACGGATATGATTGGCCAATTCGTGGAAATGCACGTAGTACAGCAGGTCGTTGTCGTCGATCACGCCATCCTGGCGCAACTGCCGCATGATGCGGGTGAAGTTGCTGCCGTTCGCCACCGTCAGTACGTAAGGGGCCGGTAGATTCAGCGGTGCCTTCAGGTGTTGCAGGTACATCCAGTAGCGGATGATTGCGGCCGCCACCAGCACGAGTAACACGACCGCCGCGTGGCGCCACCAGCGCACGATCAGCGGGTGCACCGTCATGCCAGCGCCTCGCGAAAGCGTTGTTGAGCGCTGCGGGCATAATCACCGACGGAATAGCGCCAACTATTGCCATCGGCATGCAGACTCGTCACCGGCCATATGCCATTGACACTGTTGCAGACGAATACTTCGCTGGCACGCTGCAGTTCGTTCAGGGTGATGGAGGCCACTTGCACGGAACCCTCGAAGTGCTGCAGCAGCACCGCCCGCAGCACGCCGGCAACGCCGCACTGGTCCACGGCCGGCGTCTTCAACTTGCCGTCGATGACGGCGAACACATTGGTGCGCGTGCCTTCGATGACGAGGCCGGTGGTGTCGAGCATCAACCCTTCGAGAAAGCTGTCATCCGGCCATTCCCGGCTTGCCAGCACTTGCTCGAGCCGATTGAGATGTTTCAAGCCGGCCAGCACGGGTTGGCGCGCCAGCGCTTGCCGGCACAGGAATGTCGCAATGCCTTGCTCGGGCCGCTGCTCGCTGTAGTCGGGAACCCTGTGCAACGCAATGATGCGATTGCAAGCACTGGTGCCAGGCTGGTAACCGCGCCCTTTCGACTCGCGCGTCAGCATGATTTTCATGACGGCGCTGCGGGCTTCCGGCCAGTCGAGCACCAAGTCGATCTCTGCCCTTAATGCCGCCATATCCGTCACCAGTCCGAGCACGCCGCAACCCAGTTGCAAACGCGCGAGATGTTCGGTGAGGAATACCGGCCTGCCACGTTGGACCAGCAAGGTTTCGAACAGACCATCGCCGTAGGCCAGGCCGCGGTCCAGCAGCGAAAGCTCAGTAGCTGGCAGCCCGTTCAGCAGCATGGCGCTCAGAGCCGTTTGAAAACCAGCGAACCGTTGGTGCCGCCGAACCCGAACGAGTTGCTGACGACGACGTCCATTTGCATCCGGCGCGCCGTGTTGGGAACGTAGTCGAGATCACAGCCTTCCCCCGGTTCAAACAAGTTGATGGTCGGCGGTGCCACCTGGTCGCGCAGCGCCAGCACGCTGAAAATGGCCTCGACTGCGCCGGAAGCGCCGAGCAAGTGACCCACCATCGACTTGGTGGAGCTGACGGCCACTTTATTCGCATAGGCACCAAACACCTGGTGAACGGCCTGCGTTTCCGCGAGATCTCCGGCCTGCGTCGACGTGCCATGGGCATTGATGTACTGAACGGCCGACGGATCAAGCCCGGCGTCACGCAAAGCATTGCGCATGCAGGCAGCCGCTCCGCGCCCATTCTCGGACGGCGACGTGATGTGATAGGCGTCGCCGCTCATGCCGAAACCAACCAACTCGGCATAAATGTTGGCACCGCGTTTGCGGGCAGCATCGTACTCTTCCAGTACCAGCATGCCGGCACCGTCGCTCAGCACGAAACCATCGCGATCCTTGTCCCACGGGCGGCTGGCCGTAGCAGGATCATCATTGCGGGTAGAGAGTGCACGCGCCGCGCAGAACCCACCGAGGCCAACCGGCGAACTGGCCTTCTCGGCGCCACCAACCACCATTGCATCGGCATCGCCATACGCAATCAGCCGCGCCGCCAGCCCGATGTTGTGGGTGCCGGTGGTGCATGCCGTGGTGATGGCCAGGTTGGGACCCTGGAAATTGAACTGTATCGACAGCGTGCCCGAGATCATGTTGATGATCGATCCCGGTACGAAGAACGGCGAAATCTTGCGCGGTCCGTTTTTGTCGATGGTGCGCACGGTATCTTCGATCGACGTAATGCCGCCGATGCCGGAGCCGGCGGCTACGCCAATGCGCAACGGATCGTACCCAGCCTGCTCGAGCCCTGCGTCACGCACGGCCTGCATGCCGGCGGCGATGCCGTAGTGCAGGAATTCATCCATGCGGCGCGCTTCCTTGGCCGGAATGTAGTCGCCGATTTCGAAATTGCGGATCGAGCCGCCAAATCGGGTGGAGAAAGCGGAAAAGTCGCAATGGGTGAACGGTGCGATGCCATTCTTGCCCTCGCACAGCGCTTGCCAAGTATCGGCACAGTTGTTGCCCAGGCAAGTGACTGCTCCGATGCCGGTCACGACTACTCTTCTACGCGACACTGCTCACTCCTGCCAGTCTGAAAGTAAATGTTACGAGTAACGCCCTGTGGCATTCGAGAATTCGTGTCTCGACGAAACCATACTCGCGACTTCCTGGTCATACCACCGAACAGCGCCTGTGGCGTTCGAAGCCACTGCCGCTTGACTGCGACTATCCATTCAACGAAGCCCATAATCCCCAATCATGAAAAAAGCCACTCCGGAAACCGGAGCAGCTTTTCTGCGATGGAACTGGTGCAGGCTCATCAGGGACCGCCGCACCGGGCCTGCGCCCGATGCCGCCGCCTGTTATGCGAGATGCTTGTTGATGTAATCGATGGCCAATTGGACCGTGGTGATCTTCTCGGCTTCCTCATCGGGAATTTCGGTTTCGAATTCTTCTTCCAGCGCCATCACCAGCTCGACCGTGTCGAGGGAATCGGCGCCCAGATCTTCAACGAAGGCTGCTTCGTTCTTGACTTCTTCTTCTTTGACACCGAGTTGTTCAGCGACGATTTTGCGGACTCGTTCTTCAACGCTACTCATATTGCATTTGACTCCAGGTACGAAAGTTGGTGTTGCGGTTGTGTATGGTTTGGTATCGAGGTATCAAGCAGCCAGGCAACAGGCTGGATTATGCCATATACATCCCGCCGTTGGCATGGATGGTTTCGCCCGTGACATAGCCCGCCTCCTGCGATGCGAGAAAACCCACCACCGCTGCGATTTCTTCGGGCTGCCCATAGCGGCCGAGCGGAATTCTGGACTTCAACGCTTCGGCATGCTCGGCAGGCAAGCCGCGCGTCATGTCGGTATCGATGAAGCCGGGCGCTACGCAGTTGACGGTGATGCCACGGCTGCCGATCTCTGCCGCCAACGAGCGGGAAAAGCCTTCCATGCCGGCCTTGGCCGCGGCGTAATTGGCTTGTCCGGCGTTGCCACTGGAACCCACAACCGAGCTGATGCTGATGATGCGGCCCCAACGAGCCTTGCTCATGCCACGCAGAAATTGTTTGCTCAGCCGGAACACGGAGGTCAGGTTGGTATTCAGCACGGCATTCCACTCGTCTTCTTTCATGCGCAGCATCAGGTTGTCACGCGTAATGCCTGCATTGTTGACCAGGATTTCGACGGTACCGAACTGGTCCTGTACCAGCTTGGCAAAGGCTTCGACCGAGGCATCGGAGCCGGCATCGAGCAGCAGGCCTTGCCCTTTGATGCCCTGCTCCTGCAAGTAAGCCGAGATCTGACCGGCACCGGCCTCCGAAGTAGCGGTACCAATCACCGTAGCGCCGCGCCTGCCCAATTCCAGCGCGATTGCCCTGCCTATCCCACGACTGGCACCGGTCACGACAGCTACTTTGTTGCTGATACTCATGGTTAGATTCTTCTTCTAATTGTTTGAATTAGAAACTGTATTTATTGCATTAATTAGCATTGGCGGATCATTCACCGGCCAGGTTTCCAGCATGTCATCGATGCGTTTGTTGAAGCCTGTCAGTACTTTGCCCGGCCCCACCTCCA
>DATJXP010000091.1:0-4668 GCA_035500035.1 Candidatus Acidiferrum sp.
GTCGCGGATCTGTTTGCACCAGGCGCAGATCGGCAACAAGCGGGTCAGCGATTGCATTTCCGCCAGGTGCTGCTGGTTGACCTTGACTGTGAGCCAGGCCGTCAGCCAGATCACGTAGATCGACAGTCCGCGATTGGTCAGCACCATCCAATGCACGGCGCCTCCCTCCGGAGAGCCCCAATAGCCGATCACGGTCAGCACCGAGCTGATGACGGCGGTGAGGTAAATGAAGCGGGAGTTGCGGGTGAACTGCGCGACCAGCACCACGCCGGTGTAGAGAATGCCGCACGCCACTCCCAACGGAATCCGAAGGTCGAACAGCAAGACGGCCAAAGCCAGGCCAAATGCCAACCAGTGATAACGTCCGAACTGCATGCGACTCGGTTCCCAAAGCTGTGGTCATGTTGCCATGTGCGTCGATTATGAGCGAGCATGGCGCGGCTTTACAGTTGTCCGGCGATGAAAATTCCATGAACGAACAACACGAACACTACCGGATCATCTTTGCCTCCGCCCACATCGGCATCGTCACCACCGATCTGGCCGGCAATTTTCTCGACGCCAATCCGGCCTTCTGCGACATGCTGGGCTACAGCGTCGAAGAAATCCGCGGCACCAACAACGTCGCGTTGACCCATCCCGAAGACCAGATCGTGACGAGGCAGGCGCGTGCCGACGTCGCCGCCGGCGTCGAAGGCAGCGGCATCCTGGAAAAACGTTTCCTGCACAAGGCCGGCCATTACCTGTGGGTGCGGCTGATCGGCTCTGCCGTACACGATGCCGATGGCCGCGTCGTTTCGCTGTTCGCGATGGTGGAAGACATCACCGACCGCAAGCAGACCGAGGCGGAATTGAGCCGCATGCAGGACGAGATCGCCATTTCCGAACAGAGGCTCGACTACATCACCCGCGCCACGCTCGACCTGATCTGGGACTGGGACGTCGCCACCGGCAAGCTGTGGTGGGGCGACGGTTTGCAGTCGCTGTTCGGTTTCACCGCCGACATGATGGGCGACGACGAAAAATTCTGGCTGCGTCGCGCGCATCCGGACGACCGCCGCCGCATGGTCGATACCTTTCACGGCGTGCTGAACGGCAAGAGCGACGGCTGGGATCTCAACTTTCGCATCATGAAACTGGATGGCCACTACCTGACCGTGCGCGAGCGTGCGTTCGCCGTGCGCGATGCAGCCGGCCGCACCGAGCGCATCGTCGGCGGCGTCAGCGACGTCAGCGCCCAGTTGGAACTGGAAGAACGCCTGCGGCAATCGCAGCGGCTCGAATCGCTGGGCCAACTGACCGGCGGCGTGGCGCACGACTTCAACAACCTGCTGACCGTCATCCTCGGCAACGCCGAGTTGCTGCGCGAGGAACTGTACTCCTCGCCTGCCTTGCAGGAACTGGCGGATGCGATCTCGCGTTCGGCGCTGCAGGGCGCCGACCTGACGCACCGCCTGCTGGCGTTCGCGCGCAAGCAGGCGCTGGAACCGAAGAACGTCAACCTGAACCAGCTGGTGGAAAACATGGGCAAGATCCTCGCGCGCACGCTTGGCGAGGAAATCCGGTTCCAACTGTGTCTGCCGCCGCGACTATGGCTGTGCGAAGTCGATCCCAATCAGTTGGAAGCCGCCATCCTGAATCTCTGCCTCAATGCGCGCGATGCGATGCCCGACGGCGGCGAGCTGATGCTGGAAACGCTCAACGTCACGCTCGATGCCGACTACGCCGAGCGCCATGCCGAGGTGAAGAGCGGCGATTACGTTTGCCTGGCGATTTCCGATACCGGCGTCGGCATCGCGCCGGAGCACATGGACAAGGTGCTGGAACCGTTCTTCACCACCAAGCCCAAGGGCAAGGGCACCGGTCTCGGCCTCAGCACCATCTTCGGTTTCATCAAACAGTCGCAAGGGCATCTGAGCCTGTACTCGGAACCGGGTCACGGTACGACCGTGCGCATCTATCTGCCGCGGCTGGTCGCCGGGGTCGCCGACAACCTGCAATCGGGCGGGCGCGAAGCGTCGCCGCATCGCGGCCACGAAGCGATCCTGCTGGTCGAAGACGATGCGATGGTGCGGCAATATGCCGAGGCGCAGTTGCGCTCGCTGGGTTATCGGGTATTGAGCGCCGCCAACGGGCAGCAAGCGTTGGCAGTGTTGCAGGAACATGCCGAAATCGATCTGTTGTTCACCGACGTGATCATGCCCGGCGGCATGGGTGGCCGCCAGTTGGCCGAAGCCGCACGCCAGCTGCGACCCGGCCTCAAGGTGTTGTACACCTCGGGCTACACGGAAAACTCCATCGTCCACAACGGACGCCTCGATCCCGGCGTGCACCTGCTCGGCAAGCCTTATCAACGACTGGAACTGGCGCGCAAGCTGCGCGAACTGCTCGATGCTCGCTGACAGGACGGTCGCTCAGGCACCGGCCGCGTCGGCGAGTTCGGCTTCCACCTTCTGCAGCAGCGTCGCCGGCTTGAATGGTTTGGCAAGAAAGTTGCCCGCGGCGAGGATGTCGGTCTGACCGGCATCCTCGATGTACCCGGAGATGAACAGGAACCGCGCCTGCGGCCGCAGTTGCAGCCACCGGCGCGAAAATTCCGGCCCGCTGAGACCGGGCATCACCACGTCGCTGATGATCAGATCGACGTCGGCCAGTGTTTCGTTGGCCAGCACTTCTTCGGCACTGCCGGCCTGGGTCACCTGATACCCCGCGTATTCCAGCACCCGCACCACCAACCCGCGCACGTTGGCATCGTCGTCCATCACCAGGATACGGCCGCGCTTGTCGCCCGTTGCCGGCACCGGTGCGGTCTTCACCGGCGCCGTCACCACCGCTTCCACGCGCGGCAGGAAGATGCGAAATGCGGTACCGACACCGTGCTTGCTCAACACCTGGATGCCGCCACCGCCCTGGGTGACGATGCCGAACACCACCGACAAACCGAGACCGGTGCTCTGGCCCTCGCCCTTGGTGGTAAAGAACGGTTCGAAGATGCGTTCGATCACGTCACGCGCCATGCCGATGCCTTCGTCCTGGATCGTGATCTGCACATAGCGGCCCGGTGCCACCGGTTCGGGCACGAAGCTGTCCCAGCCCGGGTCCGTTGCAGGCAATTGTTCTTCCAACGTGACATCGGCGGTGCTGATCGTCAGCCGGCCGCCCTTGGGCATCGCCTGGCGCGCATTGACCGAAATGTTCAGCACGATCTGTTCGAACTGCGTGGGATCTTCGCGGATGCGCCAGCTCGATTGCAGCCTGGCGTCGAGCGCGATGTCTTCGCCCAAGGCGCGCTGCATCAGCGGGCGCAGGCGGGCCAGCTCGTCGTTGGGATCGAGTATCTCCTGCGAAATCTTCTGGCGGCGGCTGAAGGTCAGCAACTGCCGCGTCAATACGGCGGCCTTTTCCGCCGAGCGTTCGATCAGGTCGAGATAGCGGCCGCCTTCGAGCAACTCGGGCAGCTCCTGCGCCAGCACGTCGCAGGAGCCCTTGATGACGGTAAGGATGTTGTTGAAGTCATGCGCGATGGCGCCTGCCAGCATGCCGGCGGTTTCCATGCGCTGCGACAACCGCAACTGCTCGCCCAGCCGGCGCAACTCGCTGACGTCGCGGTGTACGGCGGCATGCGCGATGCGCTCGCCCTGGGCGTTGCGCAGCGGAAAGATGGCGACCGACACTTCGATGACGTGGCCGTCCTTGTGGCGCGACATCGCGCTCGGATAACGGATCACCTCGCCGGCCATCAACCGGCGGAACAGTTCCAGTTCCTCGTCGTTGAACGGATTGGCAGCCAGGAACGCCGCCGGCTTGCCCAGCACTTCGTCAGTTCTGTAGCCGTACAGATGTTCGGCTCCCTTGTTCCAGAAGATGATGCCGCCGTCCTTGCCCGTGCAGAACATCGCGTCTTCCGACGCATCGACGATGGCGGCGATCTGGCGCTTGGTCAGTTCCTTTTGTTTGCGCATGTTGATGTTTTCCAGCATCACCAGCCGATAGACCATGTCGCCGGGAAAATCGTCGATGGGCTCGGAGCGCCCCTTGCACCAGATGAGCGAGCCGTTCTTCGCGAGGTAGCGCTTTTCGAAACTGATCGTCACGTTCTTGCCGCGCACCTCGCGGAACAGGCGATTGGTCATGCCCTGATCGTCCCGATAGGTGATGTCATCGACGCTCTTGCCGATCACTTCGTCACGGCGGTAACCCAGCATGTCGCAAAACGCCGGGTTGACGTCGACCATCTTGCGGTCGCTGGAAACGACGAGAAAGGCAATGCCGCTGTGCGCAAAGAACTGCTCGATCGATTTCGTCGTCCACAGTGGACGCTTGCCGTTGTCCGCGCTCATGAAGCCATCTCCGCCGGCTTGCGGCCCAGTCGTTCGGCGATGCGGCCAAGCAGCTCGTTGGCGCGGAAGGGTTTCAACAGCAGATCCTTGCGGTTGAAGCCCGGCGGAAACCGGCTTTCGTCGAAGTAGCCGGAGATGAACAGAAACGGCGTGCCCGGATGCTGGCGATGCCACAGCTGGGCAAACTCGGGGCCGCTCATCTTCGGCATCACGACGTCGGTCAATACCAGATCGACCGGCAGCGCCGGCGGATTCTCCAGCACTTCCAGCGGATTGCCGGCTTCGATCAGTTCGTAACCGGCCATGTTCAAGGTTTCCACGATCAGTA
>DATJXP010000092.1:0-9195 GCA_035500035.1 Candidatus Acidiferrum sp.
ACTTTGGCCAGGCCGGTGGTGGGATCGAGCTGCATTACGTTGCGTGCGTCGTTGTTGGCAAACAGGATGGTGCCGTTGTCGCCGGCGATAGGGCCGTCGGCATTGTTGCCCTGCCACGCCCACACCACTTTCCACTTGGCGCCGGCGGCGACGATGCCGGGAATCGCCTTCACTTCCGGCAACGCGGGCACCGGCGGCTCATCGGCACTGGCATTGGGATTGATCTTGATGCCGAACGGCGCCGGCTCGGTTTTGCATTTGCTGACCAGCGCCTTGTAGTCGGGACTTTGCCAGGTCTGCTTGCCGTCGCCGCGGGCAAACGCGGATGACGGTTGCTGGGCCTGCGCCAGTGAACCGAGCAACATGGAAGCGATGATGCCGAGACGTACGGTGCGAGTTTTCATGCGAACTTTCCCCCTTGCGCTATCGTTGTTATTGACTGCAATGATCATCCAGCTGCGGCTGTTGACGCCAGACCTCCACCCCGCCGACGCAGCAGCATCACCGCCCCGCCCGCCAGCGAACACAGCCCCAGCGCCAGCAAACCCGGCGCGAATTGGCCGGTGGCGTCCTTGATCACGCCCACCATCCACGGCGCGAACTGCCCCGACAGGTTGCCGAGCGACGACACCAGCGCAATACCGACGGCGGCGGTCTGCGGCGAGAAACTTTCGCTGACCGACGACAGGAACGGCCCCTTCACCGCATAGATGCCGGCACCCGAGATCGACAGCGCCACCAGCGCCAGCACGGGCGAGGTGATCCAGATGCAGGCGATCAAGCCGGCGGCGGCGGTCCACGCAGCGGCGACGGTGTGCCAGATGCGTTCGCCCGTGCGGTCGGAGCGGCGACCCCATACGATCATCGCGATCGAACCACACACGAACGGTACTGCGCTGATCAAACCGGTTTCAAAATTGCTGACGCCGAAGCCTTTGACGATCTGCGGCAACCACAGACCCAGACCGTAACTCGGCACACCGGTGCCAAAAAACACCAGGGCACACAGGATCACGCGCTTGTCTCCCAGCAGTCTCAGTTGCTGCCACAGGTTGCCGTGCTCGCCTTGCTCCGGATGGGCAGCCCGCTCGCGCGCGATGGCATTCTTCACGTAGTCGCGTTCTTGCTGCGTCAACCACGAGGCCTTGTCCGGGCCATCGACCAGCAGGATCCAGATCAACACGCCGACTACTGCCGCCGGAATCGCTTCCAGCACATACAGCCACTGCCAGCCCTTGAAGCCGAGGATGCCGTCCATGCCGAGCAGCAGGCCGGAAATCGGCGAGCCGATCACGCTCGACAGCGGTATTCCGAGCGCGAACAGGCTGATGTAGCGCGCGCGGTAGCGTTTGGGAAACCAGTAAGTGAGATACAGCACCACGCCGGGGAACAAACCGGCCTCCACCACGCCGAGCGTGAAGCGGGCGATGTTGAATTGCAGCTTGGTGGAGACGAAGAACATCGCCGCCGACACCAACCCGCAGCACACCATGATGCGCGCCAGCCACAAGCGCGCGCCGACGCGCTCGAGCAGGTAATTGCTGGGTGCCTCGAAGATCATGTACGAGATGAAGAACAGGCCGGCACCGAAACCGAAATCGGCCGAGCTCATGCCGAGATCCTTCGATGCCGTGATCGCGGCAAAGCCGACGTTAACGCGATCGATGTACGAAATGACGAACGCCGCCAGCAGCACGGGCACGCAGCGCAGGCCGATGCGGGCGAACAACTGGCGCTCCCAGGCTTCGTCGGTTCCGGTGGTCGAGGTCTGGCTGCTCATCTGCATCGGGCTCCGTACGGCGGACTGCTGGCGGCTGAACCGCAAGTCCAGCCGCAAAGGGACGAGTATAGAGGAAAAGAAATAGTTCGGCCGCTGGCCAGTGGCGGTGCGATAAAGGCATCAAGTCGACCAGATGGAAGCGCTGATTCCTTTTTCGATGGCAATAATTGCTACTGCCCCCACGCGCGATAGAGCTTGGCCTTGCTCCGCAGAAATTCCCTGGCAATCTGCATCTGGTCCTTGCTGAGACCGACATCTTGCAGCGTGATTTCAGCTTGCTCGAAAGTCTGCGCATCCGCAATTCCGTATTTGAACTTACTCGAAGTATTGACAAGGATAGCGGTCAACACACCCTGATTGGATTCGGTCAATGCGGGGGCTGCACTTGCCACCTCAGTGGCAATGCGGCTTTCAAACTGGGCCTGCTGACGCTCAAACTGCTCCTTCTGGCGTTGGGGATCAGTTTGCCAAGCGCGGAAAGTCGCCACTTGCTCCGGTGTCAGGAATTCAGACAGCGCCTGGGATACTTCGTTTCTCATGGCGATTATGCTGTCGCTAGTCATGGCACGTTGCTGTTCAGCAGTGATCTCGCCGCTCTTCAACTTATTGGCTTCTGCAAAGGAGTCATTTTGACGTTTTGCAAAAGCGTCCAAAAACCGTTTTTCCAGCATGGCTTTCTTTTCAGTGGAAAGACTGAACCTTTCGATGAATCCCATCCATTCAGAAGCAGATATCTGGGCGGTCATCGCCTGCGATCTTTGCATTCTCTCGGGCGGATAGGGCAAACGTCGTTCGGCAGCAACGATATTGCTCGTATCTGATGTTGACGACAGCGGTTGATCTGGCCGACCCTCACCCTGCTGCACTTGTCGATTCAACTCTGAGATGGTTTTGTTGAGCTGCTCGACTTTTTGCTGGCGCTGCTGAATCCAACTCGCATCGGACAATTTCAGCGCATCCACTTGTGCTTGCAACTCCTGATTGCGCAGCATTCGCCACACCATGAACGCACTGACAGCGATCAGCAATGTAATCCCAACCATCCTATTCCTGTTCATTTTTTATCTCTTTCCATGATTGATGCGATTTGTACTAAGGAAAAACCCTCACACGACTCTGGGTTCCTCCCCCGGATACAACGTATACACCTCATCGCTCTGCCAGTAGCGCTTGCTGTCGGCATCCATCAGCGTCAGCGGGCCGGTGAAGCCGGCGCCGGTATCGAGGTTCCATACGCAAGCAGCATTCATCGGCAGTTTGCTGTTGAGATGGATGGTCGGCGTGTGGCCGATGAAGACTTCGGGGTACAGCTTCAAGCGCGACGGATAGCGCGCATCGTTTTTCGTCAGCACAGGATCGAGCGCCAGCGCGGTTTCCCACAACGAGCGATCCCAGTACAGCATCGGCTTGAAGTATTCCTGGCGGAAGCCGCGGATGTGAGTGAAGCCGGCGTGCACGAACAGGCGGCCGTTGTCCTGCTGGTAAAAATCCACCAGGTCGTTTTCGATGAAGGCCGCGTGCTGTTCTCTCGTTGCTTGCGGCAGCGCCTTGTACGCCGCCAGCGTGCTACGGCCGCCGTGCTTGAGCCAGTTGGGATTCTCGTTGCCGTTGCAGAGCCAATCGAGCAGCAGCATGTCGTGGTTGCCGCGCAGCAGGATGCAGCGCTGACGCTGTTTGTAGTCGATCAGGAAATCGATCACGCCGGGCGATTCACTCCAGCCATCGACGTAATCGCCGAGAAACACGACGAGATCGTTGGCGGTGACGGCCGCGCGCTGCAGTACCTGCTTGAGCGCTTTCAAGCCGCCGTGAATGTCGCCGATGACGAGAGTTCTGCTCATTTGCTACCGCTCTGGGCCAGGCTCAGCTTGAAACCGCCCTTGCTGATCTGGAATTGTTTGACTGCCGGCCGCGCCTTGATTTCCTGCAGCAGTTTCAACACCGGTGCCACGGCCGGGTTGTAATGATAGCCCTGCACGGTGTTGCGCAGCATGGCATCGATCTGGTCGGCCGGCATCACCGCGCGCAGCAGGAATTCTTCGTCAGTCATCGCCGCCGGGAACAGCTTGCGCTTGTCCTTCAATGTCATCGTCGCCGGTTCATTCTGTATTTCTTTCGTACGCGGCAACGACATGATGCGGTCGAGCACGTTGGCGTCCACCGGTGCCGTCGGCCGGCCGAAACGGCCGAGCACGTAGCGGATCACCTGATCCGGAATGTTGCCGTAGCGTTGATCGCCGATGACGTTGAACAGGGCCTGCGTCGCCACGATCTGCGGAAACGGCGTCACCATGATCGGCGAACCGAGTTCGTAACGCACGATTTCGGCTTCCGCCATCACGGCATCGAACTTGTGTTCGAGTTTCAGTTCGGCCAGTTGGCGCCGCGTCGTCGTCAGCACACCGCCGGCGATCTGGTGCCGCGTGAACGCGGCGTCGTACGCCTGTGGCGCACCGATCGGCAGCCCTTCGGCCGCGGCATGTTCGAAATAATATTTTTCCAGCGCCTTGATGGCGTTTTCGTTCACCTCGACTTCGTAGCCATGCGTGCGCAAGTTGGCGATGGTCTGCGTCGCGCACGGCAGCGACGAGCCATGCGCAAGCGGGCCAAGCGCGACATGCAGTGCATCGATGCCGAATTCGGCACCGACCATGTAGTTGAACTGCGACAGCCCTATCGTGCAGTGCGAGTGCAGTTCCAGCGGCAGATCGCCGATCACCGCCTTCACCGCCGGAATCAGCATGCGCGCGCGCTCCGGCGTCAGCAGGCCGGACGGATCCTTGATGTAGACCAGATCGAACTTGCCCGAGGCTGTCGCTTGTCGCGCACAGTCAGCATAGAAGGCATCGGTGTGCACCGGGCTCAATGTGTAGGTCAGCGCCAGCATGTTGTCGGCGTCGCCCTCCTCCTTGATGATTTTCGCCACCTGGATGATGGCGTCCATGTCGTGCATAGGATCGAGCAGCACGAAGCGGCCGATGCCGGCCTGCATCAGTTTGCGATACGCCAGCCGCATGAAATCGTGATCGGCGGTCTCCCACGAGATGAAACGGAAGCCGGTGGAGATGAATTGCAGCGGGATTGTCGGCAGCGCCTGCTTCATCAGGCGTATGCGTTGCCACGGATCGTCCTGGTGATAGCGCACACCGACTGCCATGTGGGTGCTGGAGGTAAAGTCGATGGCGTTGAAGCCGGCGCGTTCCATCAGCGGCGCGGCTTGCAGCATCTGCGCGGAGTTGAGGCCGGTCATGCTCCACAGGCTCTGGTTGCCGTCGCGAACGCTGACATCGACTAGTTTGATGGGTTTCATGCTTTGATCCACTGCCTTTTGCGTTTGAGCTTTTTATAACCTCGATCTGCGCCGGCCAGTGGTCGGCAGCAGTTCCGGCGACCGCTGCGAGCCATCCCTGGCGCTGGCGCTCCGGGCATCCTGCCCTCCGAGCCTCGCCGGAACCACTACCGACCACTGGCATTCAACATCGAGCGTAATTCAGAGAACTCTACTACCTACTTTATTGCAACCGAACACAAGCCAATGCCGGAGGCTCAGGCGTCTTGCTGGGTTGGGGCGAGGCTCGGAGGGCAGGATGCCCGGAGCGCCAGCGGCCATGGATGGCCTTGAAGCGGTCGCCACAACCCAGCAAGACGCCTGAGCGTGCACAGAATCATTTGATGCGTTATCAAGTCTTCCTCCCCAGCAAAACCGGCAAGAAACCTGTCGTGACACCCCCAGCGGCAAATTGGGAATCGCCGGCGATGCGCTGCAGCAACTCAAGGTTGGTACTGATGCCTTCAAAACGGCATGCGGCCAGCGCGCGCTGCAATTTATTCAACGCATCAGCGCGATCAGTGCCAGTGACGATCAACTTGCCAAGCAGCGAATCGTAGTACGGCGGCACCATGCTGCCGGTTTCGATATGGGAATCGACGCGTACCGCTGTGCCTGCCGCCCACTGCGCCAACGTGACGCGGCCGGGACTTGGTTGAAAATCCCGCGCCGGGTCTTCGGCGTTGAGGCGGCATTCGATGCTGTGGCCGTTGAACTTTACGTCTTGCTGGCACAAGCCGAGCGGGCGGCCTTCGGCGATGCGGATTTGCTGCGCTACCAGATCGACGCCGGCGATCTGCTCGGTGACCGGATGCTCGACCTGGATGCGGGCGTTCATTTCGAGAAAGTAGAAATCATTGCGTTCGCAGTCGAGCAGGAATTCAACCGTGCCGGCGCCGCGATAGCTGAGATGTTTGGCAAAGGTGACGGCCGCAGTTTCGATGGCACTGCGCAGCGATGGCGACAGGTTGGGCGCCGGCGCTTCTTCCACCAGTTTCTGGTAACGCCGCTGGATCGAACAATCGCGCGTGCCGAAATGGATGACGTCGCTGCCGTCGCCGAACACCTGTACTTCGATGTGGCGGCCGCGTTCGACATAGCGCTCGATGTACAGATGAGGATTGCCGAATGCGGCCTTGGCCTCGGCACTGGCGAGATCGAACTGTGTTTGCATTTCAGCGAGTGCGCGCACTACCTTCATGCCGCGACCACCACCGCCGCCCACCGCCTTGATCAATACCAGTAATCCAAGCTCGGCCGCCAACTTTTGCGCGTCCACTGCGGTTGCCACTGCAGCACCATTGATCAGTGGCAATCCTGCCTGCTGCGCTGCCTGCCGCGCACGCAACTTGTCGCCGACTGCCAGCAACTGCGCCGGTGTCGGCCCGACGAAGACGATGCCGTGGGCGGCACAGGCTTCGGCCAGCGCGGAGTTTTCCGACAGAAAACCGTAGCCAGGATGCAGTGCATCGGCGCGCGCTTGCTGCGCCGCAGCCACGACGCGTTGCACATTCAAGTAACTGTCGGCTGCCTTGGCCGGACCAAGCAACACGGTGCGATCCGCCAACTTTGCCGGCATGGAATCCTGATCGGCCGCGGAAACGCCGAGCACGGTCTCGATGCCGAGCTGCCGGCAAGTGCGGATGATACGCAGCGCGATCTCGCCGCGATTCGCTATGAAGAGACGATTGATGTTCATGCGCACCGGCTACGGTTTGACCCGCATCAGCAACTGGCCCTTTTCGACCATCTGCGCGTCCTGCACCAGGATTTCGCGCACGGTGCCGCTGACCAGCGCCGGGATCGAACTCATCAGCTTCATCACCTCGATGATGGCGATGAGGGTATTGGGTTCTACTTTCGCACCGATCTCGACAAATGGCGCGGCACCAGGCTGCGGCGCACGATAGAACGTACCGACCATCGGCGCGCGGATATCGATCAGGCCGGCTTCGCTGGCAGCCGGTTCGACCGTTTGTACTGCCGTCGCCTGTTGCGATGCAGTCGCCGCTTTTTCCGCCAACGGTGCCGCGGTTTTCGTTGTCACACTCTGTTGCGTCCAGCCTTCGGCCGTGCGCTTCAGATAAAAACTGAACTCGTCGTTGTCGAGCCGCAGCTCGTCGTACGGCGAGTCGTCGATGATTTTCAGGATGGCCTGGATGTCGTGATGGGTGAGGCTCATACGGACTTGTGGCCTCCCATCACCTTGAAGATGTGATCGAACGCCTTCGCCGCCGGCTTGGCCACCGGCGCCTTCTCTTTATTGGCCCATACCGTTTCCGGCCGGCTCTGCAGCAGCAGGATGTGGCCGTCCTGATCCAGCGCCCACTCGATGTCTTGCGGTTTACCGTAATGGCGCTCGACGTGTTTCGCAGTATCGGCCAGTGCATGAATCTGTTCATCGCTCAAGCACGACACCTGCTGCAACTCCGCTGCCACTTCTTGCTCGAGGATGCCGCCGTTGATCGACGGCACGTGCGCAATCTGCTTGGTGGCGATGTCGCGCCTGGTGATCTCGCGCGTGATCTTGTTGACGACGAACTTGTCCGGCGTCACTTCGCCGCTGACGATGGAAGAACCGAGGCCCCAACTGCCTTCGAGCGTGATCACGCTGCGATCGCCGGTCAGCGGGCTGCGGGTGAACATCACGCCGGAGCAACGCGAGTTGACCATGCGTTGAATCACTACCGCCATCGCCAGTTGCGCTTCC
The DNA here is from genome assembly GCA_035500035.1 of Candidatus Acidiferrum sp. Taxonomy (GTDB): domain Bacteria; phylum Pseudomonadota; class Gammaproteobacteria; order Pseudomonadales; family Pseudohongiellaceae; genus CAILUG01. Next base: position 7,819 of record DATJXP010000092.1, read on the forward strand.
GGCAAGCCGAGCCGCAGCCGATAGCTGACTGATTCGGCGTTGTACAGCGAGGCCCAGCACAGCTTGACCGCTTCCAGCATCGCCTGCTCGTTGCGTACCCACAGGTAAGTGTCCTGCAAACCGGCGAAGCTGGCGTCAGCACTGTCTTCGCTGGTAGCGCTGGAACGCACCGCCACCGCATGTTTGCCATGTTCGCTCAGTTGTTGGTAGGCCGCGCTGATTGCCACTTGCAAATCAGCGGGACACTGCTGCTTGACCAGCGCATCGCGGATCTGTGCGCACTCGGCATTCAGCGTCGCCGTGTCCTTGCCCTGCAACGCGGCGATGCGTGGCTCCAATTGCAGGCTCGCTTTCAATGGCGCGACAAATTGACGGAACGCGTCTGTCGTCAGCACGAAGCCGTCGGGAATCGCGATGCCGGCGCGGCGCAGTTCGCCGAGACTGGCGCCCTTGCCGCCGACTCGCGGCACCGCGTGCAGATCGATGTCGTTGAACCAGGCAACCGATTGTGTGGCAACTGCATTCATAACTTTGCTACCAAACTTCATGGAGATTCCCGCCTGCGCGGGAATGACGCAACAACTATCAGGCCACTTCTTCGAGAATGGTCACCACGCCGCGATCACCATCGACGCGGATGCGTTGACCGCTCTTGATGCGCTTGGTGGCTTGACCCGTGCCGACCACGGCCGGCATGCCGTATTCGCGGGCGACGATGGCCATGTGCGACATGGTGCCGCCGATGTCGCTGACCGCCGCCTTCAACTTGCTGAACAGCGGGCTCCAGCTCGGATGCGTGACCGGGCACACCAGGATGTCGCCTTCCTTCACTTCGCCGAAATCGTTGATGCTGCGCAGCACGCGCGCCGTGCCTTCGACCACGCCAGCCGACGCGGCATAACCTTTGAGGTCGCCACTGTTGCCGAGATCGGGTTTGGCCCAGCTGTGCAGCGTTTCGGTGGTGATGCCCCACAGCATCTGCAGCGCCGGGTCTTCGATGTTGTCCGGCATCGGGCCTATCGCCGGCGGTGCCTGCCATTCGCCCAATACTTTCAACATCGCACGCCGTTCCTTGACGATGGCGCGCCAGTGGCCGGGATTGACCGGCGCCGAACCAGCGGCCCAGCTGTTCATGATGTTGGCCAGCGCGTGTTCGACTTCGGTGTATTGCAGCTGGAAGATGTCGCTCTGCTGGTCGAGCACGCCGAAACGGCACAGCAAGTCGCCGAAGCCGCGCACCTTGTTGAAGAAACTGGTGGTGAGCCAATGCTCGCAGTAGAACTTGTGGTCTTCCACGTACGGGAACACCAGGTGACTGACGGCCAGCATCTGGTCGAACGCGGCTTTTTCTTCGTCGCTGCCGAGCAGAGCGCGATA
>DATJXP010000093.1:0-6099 GCA_035500035.1 Candidatus Acidiferrum sp.
AGCTTGTTGTAGTCCGTTCTGAACGCTGCGCACTGGTTCCAGAAGGCCGACAGCTGATGCTTCAGCGTGGCATTCCACAACGCCCGGCAATTGGCGTCGTTGATGCTCCTGATCATGACCGCTTCCCGCAGCGGCAGCCGGCAGGCAACCGCTTGCGCATTCCATTCGGTGATGGCTTTTACGCCGGGTTCTCTCGCATCGGCAATGGCTTTGCCCAGCGTCTGGATTGCATTCCAGTCGCGATAGGTTTCCGGTTTGGTGGCAGCACTGTCGATAGCGGGTGCGGCCACCGGACTCGCTACTGTGTCGGCCAGCGCCAGCGTGGGTTCTGGCGCTGCGATGACGATCGTTTCGGAGTGCAGGTTCTGGGCAGCGGCGCGTGCTGGTGCAGTTACGACTGTCGCGGCTTTCTTGTTTGGCACTGCATTGCTGCTGGCTGACGTCGCCGGCATCGGTGCAACTGTCGCAGGTTCTGCCACCGCAGCAACCGGCGCGGGGTTATCGACCATGACAGGATTCGATTGTTTTGCCTCATTCATGCCGCTGCCACCTGCAGCAGTCGGCATGCTGAATGCCATGGTTCCGAACAGCAGCAGCAGGATTGCACCCAACGCCGACTGCCAACGCGTCGGCAACGATCCGTGAACGATCATGACTATTCTCCTTTTCAATTGAGTATGGTCTTCGACAATACCGGCAACGCTGACGATGCGTGGATTGCGGTTCACCGGCTGACTGAGTTGCAGCAAGGTGTGTCCATACTGCCGGCGCTCTGCTGTTGCCAGGTATTGCAGCGTCGCGGCATCGCGCACCAATTCGCGATCGAACCGCAGTTGCCGGAAACCGAACCACACCAGCGGATTGAACCAATGCACGGCCTGCAACAACGTCAACATCCAATTGGCGGCGATGTCGTAATTCGACACATGCATCAATTCATGCAGGAACACGTGGCGCAGTTGTGCAGCATCCAGCTCGCCGGCCATGCCGGCCGGCAGCAGCAGTCTCGGACGAAAACTTCCGGTCACCAACGGCACGTCTATCGCTGTGGAGCAGAACAAACGGACTCGCTGCCAGCAGCCGGTTTGGCGACGACAAGCATCCAGCAGCGCTTGCAGTGTCGCAGTGGCCGGCACTGCCGCCCGCACGACGCGGGCAAACCGCAGGTGCCCGGCCAGCACGATGGCCAGACATAGCAGGACACCGCCCAACCAAACCAGCGGCAGCACCGTGGACAGATCGAGTCCAGCGTTTTCCCGCATCGGCAACGCCGCATCGATGCGGACTGGGGCAGCCGTGCTGCGATCCTGCGCGCTGCCCGGCACAGACGGCGCATACACTGATGCGCTGGCGGACGCCGAGGCAGTAACCGGCGACGGCGAAACGGACCACGCCGGCAGTTGTGGAATTACGGCAGTGAATCCAATCGGCGTAACCAGGCTGATCACCACCGTCAGCCACAACAGATAACGTCCACGGGCCGACAGCTGGCGCGCGAACAAGCGTTGCACGAGCAATACCAACCCCATCAGCACCGACGCTTTCAACGAGCTGTACAACGCAAAACCTGCCAGGGCCGAATTGACTGCCAACAATGTTGTCATCGTCGTTACTCCTTCTGGTACTTGCCCAGGATGCGCTCGAGTTCGGCGCGGTCTTTCTTGCTGAGCGGACTGGTTTTGACGAAATGCGCCATCATCGGCGTGAAGGCACCGTCGAACACGCGCGACAAAAACGACGTGCTGGCCGCGCCGGTGCATGCGTCACGCGTGAGCAGCGGCGTGTAGCGGTACAGCTTGTCCACCACCTTCGCCTCGAGCACTTTCTTGTTCTGCAGGCGGGTCAGCATCGTGCGCACGGTCTTGACGTGCCACTCCATGCTGTCGGCCAGCCGCTCCGTCACTTCGTTGGCGGTGAGGCCGGGCGTCTGCCACAGCACCTTCATGATTTCCCACTCGGCGTCCGAGATCTGGATCTGCTTGCTCATACCGGTTTCCTGCCGCCTTACAAATGTAGTCTGCAATTAGACTACAGTCGTAGTCTGAATGGCGCAAGCAATTTTTGAGAAGATGAATTTTCCAGCGGGGTCAGTGGCAACGCTGAAGCCGTACCCGGCTCCAGCGGGCGCGCAGCTTCCATGCGGAGTGGAGTGCTACTGCGGATGGCGATTATGCCGGTGTTGATACGGCCGCACCTGATTGTCGTCAGACGACAACAGTTGCATCAAACGTGGATTGATGAACAGTTTTTCGCGCCCGAACTCCTGTTCACGCAACACGTCGATCGCCACCAGTGCCTTCAGATACTTTGACGCCGATTGGCGTCTGGCGATGTCGCGCCCGACCAGGTCGCCTATGCGGCAATAGGGCTGCTCAAAGATCACGTCGATGAGTTCGTGCGAGTAAATCTTCGGCAACTCCGCGCGCACGAATTGCTGCGTGGTTTCCGCCAGCCGGCGGATCGCCGCGATCTTGGCGGTGGTCCATTTGGCGGTGGCTTCCACGCCTTTGAGCATGTACACAATCCATTCCTCCCACGCCTGTTCGCGTGTGACTTGCAGCAACAAGCGGTAATAGTCTGCCTTGTTGGCAATGATGTAGCGACTGAGATAGAGGATGGGCAAGGCCAGCATCTCTTCCTGGATCAGGTACAGAATGTTGAGCACGCGCCCGGTACGACCATTGCCATCGGTGAACGGGTGGATGGCTTCGAATTGGTAGTGGCCCACAGCCATGCGCACCAAGGGATCGAGGTCGCGCTCGTTGTGCAGAAAGCGTTCCCAGTTGGCAAGCAGATCCCGCAACAACTTTTCTCCCTCAGGCGGTGTATAGATGACAGAGTGGTTCTTGTCATTGGCCAGCGCGGTGCCGGGAACCCGCCTGATATCCATTTCCACATTCTTGATGGTGCGGCATACCTCAACCGCAGTGGCCGTGCTCAATGGTCGCCTGGCCAGCGATTGGTACCCTTCGTACAGCGCAGTGCGATAGCGCAGGGCTTCTTTGGTGGCGGCATCGGCCAGCAAGTCGGTCTGGGCAAATTGAAACAGGCGGTCTGTGGTAGTGACGATATTTTCGATCTCGGAACTGCCCTGCGCCTCCAACAACGGAATGGTATTGATCAGCATGCCCTGATTGGGAATCAATTCAGCTGCCTGCTTCAACTCAGCCAAGGCAGCTCTGGCGGTAACACACTGTTTCAGAACAGTTTTTGTCTCCAGCTCCACCCCTTTAGGTGGAAGCAGGGGCAGGTGGTTCCAAGGTTGATCTGGCTGCCACTGCATCAGTCGCCCCCTCGCCTACCAAGCAGAGCCATGTACGAATATTTTGGATTTATCGACATATTCATACGATATGTCGAGGGCATCGACATGTCAACCAAATGTGTCGACATTTTCCAGATTTATCGACACATGGGGAGCCAAACTTCGCACAATGAAATAGAGGTAATCCGCCCGAGGATTACCTCTATTTTGAGAGCGCTTATCCCATCACCAGATCTTCACCCGCTCTTCCGGCGGCAGGTACATCTTGTCGCCTTCTTTTACGCCGAACGCGGCATACCACGGATCGAAGTTGCGCAGCACGTAGTTGCAGCGCGCTTCGCCCGGCGAATGCGGGTCGGAGGTGCGGCGTACCTCGAGATTTTCCGGGCGGTACAGCGTGCGCCACACTTGCGCCCAGCCCATGAAGAAGCGCTGGTCGCCGGTGAAGCCGTCGATCACGGCGTCTTCCTTGCCGTTCAGCGACAGCTTGTAGGCGCGGTACGCCACCGCAAGGCCGCTGAGGTCGCCGATGTTTTCGCCGAGCGTGAAATCGCCGCTGAGAAACTTGCCGCTGTTCGGCGGCGATTCGAACTTGCTGTACTGGGCCGACAATTTGCTTGTGCGCTCCTTGAATGCCTTGGCGTCGGCGTCGGTCCACCAGTTACGCAGGTTGCCGTCGCCGTCGAACTGGCTGCCCTGGTCGTCGAAGCCGTGGCTGAACTCGTGGCCGATCACTGCGCCGATGGCACCGTAGTTCACCGCATCGTTGGCCTCCACGTTGAAGAACGGCGGCTGCAGGATCGCGGCCGGGAACACCACTTCGTTCATCGACGGGTTGTAGTAGGCGTTGATGGTCTGCGGCGTCATCAGCCATTCATCGCGATCGATAGGCTTGCCGAGCTTGGTGACCTCGCGCTCGTGTTCGACGCGGCGCGAACGCATCACGTTGCCGACGAGGTCGGAGGCATCGACGGTGAGCTTGGAGTAGTCCTTCCACTTTTTCGGATAGCCGATCTTGGTGTTGAACTTGGCGAGTTTTTCCTGCGCCGCGGTTTTGGTGGCCGGCGTCATCCAGTCGAGCTGGTCGATGCCGACCTTGTAGGCGGCGCGCAGGTTTTCCACCAGTTGATCCATGCGCTGCTTCGACTCTTCCTTGAAGTAGTTGGCGACGTACAGTTTGCCGACCACTTCGCCGAGCGAACTTTCCACTACGTCGACGCCGCGCTTCCAGCGCGGTTTCAGTTCCTGCTGGCCGCCGAGCACGCGGCCGCGGAAATCGAAGCGCGCCCGCACGAAGGCATCGCTCAGGTAATTGGCGTAGGCGTCCAAAGTCTTGAACGCGAAATAGTCCTGCCAATCCTGCAGCGAAACTTCGTTCCAGATTTTGCCGAAGGCCTGGAAGAAACTCGGCTGCGCGACGATGACGGTGGTTTCGGTGATACCAAGCCCCTGCAGCAGCTTGGGCCAGTCGATGGCGGGTGCCAGCGTCTTCATTTCGTCGAGCGATTTCTTGTTGTAGGTGGCGATGGGGTCGCGGTTCTTGACCTTGTCCCACTGCACTTCGGCGACGCGGTGTTCGATTTTCTGGATCGACGTGGCGGCGGCGATGGCGCGCGGATAACCGGCCAGCGACAGCACCTTGGTGATGTAGGTGGCGTAAGCGGTCAGCGCCTTGGTATGGGTGTCGTCCTTGACCAGGTACCAGTCGCGGTCCGGCAGCTCGAGCCCGGACTGCGTCAGGTAGGTGATGTAGTGATCGGACTGCTTGTTGTCCTGGTCGATCGTGAAGCCGGCCGGCATGTCGACGCCGAGGCGATCGAGGTCGGCCGCCAGCTCCATCAATTCGGCCTTGGATTTGACGGCGGCAATTTTCTGCAGCGTTTCCTGCAGCGGCTTGGCACCCAGCTCTTCCAGCTTGGCCTCGTCCATGAAGCTCTTGAAGAAATCGCCCACCTTCTGGCTGTCGGTGCCGGCGGCGGCATTTTCGGCGCCGGCCTTTTCGATCAGCGTGCGCAGGTTGGCCTGGGCTTCGTCATCGAGCTTGGTGAAAGAGCCATAAGTGCTCTTCTCGGCCGGGATCGGCGTGTCGCGCAGCCACACGCCGTTGATGTGGCGGTAGAAGTCATCGCCGGCCGCCACCGCCGGATCGAAATTCTTCTGCTCGATGCCGGAGCCGAGCACCGGCGCGGCGGGCTTGGCCTCGGCCGGTGCCGCAGCGGGTTCAGGGGCTTTGCTGCACGCGGTGAGCGCCAGCGCGATGGCGCAGCCAAGCAGGGTTCTACGCAACATGGGTTACCTCCGTCATATAAAAAAAGAAGTTGCAGTCATTCGATCGCGTCCAGCACTCGGAGCCGGCTTTATAGCCTGATTTCTGCCCGGAATCAGGCTGAAGTTTTTCAAACGCCGGTCGTTATAGGAAGTATCGAACAAATCCCGAGACCGGGGCAATTCAGCCTTATCGAAGCCGCCGCCATGCCAGTCAACGACAACGTCGAAACCGTGTTCCTCGATGAGCTCTATACGATGCTCAAGGGCAACACGCTGATCCTCCCAACCTTGCCGGAAATGGCCATACGAATCAGGGAGTTGGTCGAGGACGACGATGCGTCGTTGTCGGACATCAGCAAGGTGATCAACAAGGACCCGGCGCTGGCGGCGCGCGTGATGCAGATTGCCAACAGCCCGGCCTTCCGCACCCGTACCTCATTCAGTTCGGTCGATACCGCGGTGATGCGCCTCGGCGGCACCATGATCAAGAACATCGTCACCGCGTCGGTGATGGAGCAACTGTTCCAATCGACCAGCGACGTCACCGACTTCCTGCTGCACGAATA
>DATJXP010000094.1:0-13665 GCA_035500035.1 Candidatus Acidiferrum sp.
CAAAGCTGAGGCCGATGCCGACATTGGCCGGCACGCTGAGCCGTTCATCGAGCCACAGCCGCGCGATGATGGCACTGAACACCGGCGTCAGTGCATTGAGAATCGACGCGAAACCGGCCGAGGTGTACTGCGTGCTGATCGACAGGAAGGTAAACGGCAGCGCCGTGCTGATCAGGCCGAGCACCAGCAGGTGAGGCCAATTGCGCCGGAACTCACTCCAGCGATCTTGCCACAACACCAGCGGCACCATGGTGCAGGCGGCGATCAACGAGCGGCAGGCCGTCAAAGGCACCGGGCCGAAGTGGGGCACCACGATGCGGATCAGCAGGAACGAGCAGCCCCAGATGGCGGCCAGCAGCGTCAGCAAGGCGAGGTGTAGCGGTTTCACGAGCGGTGGATGGCAAAGGAGAGATTGATCGCCATGCTACCATGCCGCTTTTTTCGTGGAGGCAACGATGACTCAACCATTTTCCGGCGTGGAAGCCTTGGCCAGTTTCGCCGTCGGGCGCCAGATCGGCGAGCAATTGCAGGGCCAGCCGTTTCCGGGTTTGAACGTCGATGCGTTGCTGGCCGGCATCGGCATGGTATTGCGCGGCGAAGCGTGTCCGTACCAGGAAGATGAACTGCGCGCCGCGGTCGATGAGCTGAATCGCCGCGTGCAGCGCATGCAGAAGCAGCAGGCCAATGCGATGGCGGCGGCTGGCGAGCAGTTCCTCAAGCAGAATGCGCAGCGCGACGGCGTCACTACCACGCCGTCCGGCTTGCAGTACGAAGTGTTGCAGGTCGGCACCGGCAGAAAGCCGGACCGCGATTCCACCGTGCGCGTGCATTACCACGGCACGCTGGTCGATGGCACCGTGTTCGACAGTTCGATCGAACGCGACGAGCCGATCGAATTTGCCGTCACCGGCGTCATCAGCGGTTGGACCGAAGCGTTGCAGCTGATGCAGGAAGGCGCGCGCTGGAAGTTGTTCATCCCGCACGAGCTTGGTTACGGTGCCCGCGGTGCCGGTGGCGTCATCGGCCCCTATACCACCCTGATATTCGAGGTGGAGTTACTGGCCGTTTTGTAACGGTCGTCAGTCTGGACAACGTTCCGGCTGAGACAAATCGCCCGTCCATGTCAGTCAGTTAAAGCAGCAGTAACTGATTATGGACGAGCGTGACTAGTCTCGACGGACGGGATTCATCACATGGACGGCCGCCATAACCGGTGCAGGTGGCCCGGTGCCGGTGGCCCTGTAACAGGTGGATGCAACATCCGCCTGGCAAACGCGGAGTTTCCAGTTGCTTGCCTGGCCGTGAGTCAGGAAGTTTTCCTGCATGCCGCGATTGTCGCTGACCGGCGGTTGCTGGCTAAAATGACCGCATGACCCTTTCCTTATCCGGTTAAGATCGCCGTGAACGCCGCCGTTCTGACGATGCGCGACGGGCTGACATTGCCTATCTACCTGCTGTTTTTCGTAGCGCCGGCGGTGTTGTGGCTGGGGATGCTGGTGGGCTCGCGGTGGCTGCGGCCGGCGCGATGGCTGCAGACGCGGTCGCTTCCGGAACAAGCTGTGGCCAGGGGTCTGATCTGGCTTGTCAGCATCCTGATGGTGCTGCGGGTGACGGCAGGCGCGTTGGCGCTGCTGCAGTGGGGTAATCTGTGGGCGCTGGGCCTGTTCTATCCGCTGCGGGTTGCTTCGCCCAATTATCACTTTCTTGCCGGTCTGCCCTGGTTCGCGCTGTTGATGGCCATGGTGTGGCAGTGGCCCCGGCTGAAACAATGGATCGATGGTTCGCGCCATCGCTACCTGGCGTTGTGGCTGATAGCGATCGCCGTGCTGTTGGCGTTTGCCGGTATCGAGGGCGGCATCGTCAACGGCGTTTCCGGCGTCTATACCAGCCAGGAGCAGATCGACGATCTGCAGTACGCCAGATGGGAAGCCAGCTTTTTCCACGAACATCTGCAGCGGGTCGCCGGCAGCGTGCAGCCGCCGTATATCGCATCGCATTCGGTCACGCACCCGCCGCTGAGCCTGTTGATCTTCCGCCTGGTGCAGCCGTTGGGCGCTTTCGCCATGGGATTGCTGACGTTGTGCCTGTTTGCCGCCATCGTGCCGTTGCTCGCTACGGTGATAGCGGCGCGCGGCGGCGGCGACAAGACCGCCACGCTGGCGCTGCTGGCGTTGGCGACACCGGGCTATCTGGTGTTCGGAGCCGGTTCGGACGACGCGCTCTACTACCTGCTGTGGACCTGCGTGCTGGTGAGCGGCTGGTGGGGGGTGGAACGACGACGCCCGGTTTGGACGCTTGTCGCGGGCTTTCTCATCGCGCTTGCCTGCAACATAACCTACGCTTCGCTGATCCTGATCCCGGGCGTGCTGGCGTTTACTGCGCAACGGCCGTTCCGCGAACTGCCGGATTATCTGCGGCGGAATTTCGTGTCGATCGTCAGCCTGATGGCAGCAATGCTGGCGGTGCTGGGAATAGGTCTCGCGCTGACCGGGTTCAACATCCTGCAGGGCATGCAAACCGTCATGGACTACCAGCATCGCTACCTGTTCACGACGTTGCTGCATAGCGATCCAGTGCGCGCAGTCAGCGAACGCATGATGACCATTTTCGATTTCGTCATCTTTGCCGGACCAGTGATGCTGGCGACCTGGCTGCTGGCATTCCGCCAACGTGCACGCCAGCCGTGGTTGTGGAGCATACCCGCCGTTGCCTTCGTGGTGGTGGTAGGCTACATCGCGCCGACTACGCCCGGTGCCGGCGAAACCGGCCGTGGCTGGGGTGGGCTGTACGTGTGCTGGTGGCTGGGCACCGGCCTGTGGCTGGCGCAGAAGTGGGAAGCCGCCACGCTCGAACGCTTGCTGCGGTTTGCGCTGGTCTATGCCGGCCTGTTCCAACTGGTCGTCGATTTCGGATGGTAGGCAGGCGCAACGCCATGAAGAAAAAAGTCCTCATATTCATCGTCGCCTACAACGCCGAGCGCACGATAGAGAAAGTGCTGAACCGCATTCCCGATGCGTTGCTGCAATACGATACCGAAATCCTCGTGATAGACGATGCGTCGAAGGACGCCACGTTTGCCCGCGCACAGGAATTCGAGCGGCGGCTCGATCTGCGCTTCAAGGTGACGGCACTGTGCAATCCAGTCAACCAGGGATACGGCGGCAACCAGAAGATCGGCTACCAGTACGCGATCCGCAACGGCTTCGACTGCGTGGCGCTGCTGCACGGCGATGGCCAATATGCGCCGGAGAAATTGCCGGAATTGATCGAAATCCTGTTCGCGCAACAAGCTGCTGCCGTATTCGGTTCGCGCATGCTGGAAGCAGGGCAGGCGCTGCGTGGCGGTATGCCGCTGTACAAATATGTCGGCAACAAGATCCTGACGTCGATCCAGAACCGCGTGCTGGGGCAGCAGCTGTCGGAATTCCATTCCGGTTACCGCATCTACAGTGTAGCCGCACTGGCGCAACTGCCATTCCAGCTCAATACGCGCGATTTCCATTTCGACACCGAGATCATCATCCAGTTGGTAATTGCCAAACTGAAGATCGTCGAACATCCGATCCCGACCTATTACGGCGACGAAATCTGCCACGTCGATGGCATCAAGTACGCGTGGGATGTGATCAAGACTTCGTTCATCGCCAAGCTGCAGGGCTACGGCATCTTCTATCAGCGCCGTTTCGACATCACGCCGGCCGATGCCGCTTCGCTTGAGGATAACAAGAGCAATTACCAGAGCAAAACCGCGTTTGAGTCCACGCACAGTCTCGCCATCGCCGACGTGCCGGCAGGAGCTGCCGTAGTCGATATCGGCTGTGGTGGCGGTTTTATCGCGCGCGAATTGCAGCGCAAAGGGTGCAAGGTCACCGGTCTGGATCAGCTGGAGACGCCACCGCCCGGAGTCGATGTCTATCATCGCTTCCATCTCGATCAGGCGGAGTTCCCCATCAGTCTTGCCGACAGCACGCACGTGCTGTTGCTCGATGTGATCGAACATGCAGCGGAACCCGAGCAATTCATGCACAAGCTCTATCGTGCCTGTAACGAGAATTACAACGTGACCTTCATCGTCAGCACAGGCAACGTGGCGTTTGGCCTGGTGCGCTTGTCGCTGCTGCTCGGTTCGTTCCGCTACGGCAAGCGCGGCATCCTCGACATGACACACAAGCGGCTGTTCACGTTTTCGACTTTCCGCGCGCTGTTTGATGAGTGTGGTTATGAAGTGCAGAAGGTGATTGGCGTGCCGGCGCCGTTCCAATTGGCGCTGGGCGATACTGCGATGGCGAGCTTCCTCACCCGCGTCAATGAATTGCTCATCAAGGTGAGCAAGGGCATGTTCTCGTTCCAGATCTACATGCTGGCGCGGCCGTATCCTTCAGTCGATTATCTGCTCGATCACGCCATCCTGAAGTCCGGCAAAACGCCGCAGTGATCAACCGCGGCGTTGGCGCGCCGCATCCGCCAGCACATCCAGCAGTTCCGTCGTGGTGTCCCATCCCATACAGGCATCGGTGATGCTCTGGCCGTAAGTCAGCGGCTTGCCGGGCACCAGTTTCTGCGCGCCGCCGACGATGTGGCTTTCCAGCATCAGGCCGACGATGGCCTTGCTGCCGCCTGCAATCTGGCCGGCGAGGTCGCGGCATACCGTGGCTTGCCGTGCCGGATCCTTGCCGGAGTTGGCGTGACTGCAATCGACCACGATCGCCGGGCGCAGCCTGGCTTTCTCCAGCATTTCCACCGTCTCGGCAATGCTCTCGGGATCGTAGTTGGGGTGGCGGCTGCCGCCGCGCAGGATGACGTGGCAGTCCTTGTTGCCGGCGGTTTGAAAAATGGCGGAGTGGCCTTCCTTCGTCACCGACAGGAAATGATGCGGATGCGCCGCCGAGCCGACGGCATCGACCGCGATCTGGATGGTGCCGCCGGTGCCGTTCTTGAAACCGACCGGGCACGACAGTCCTGACGCCAACTCGCGATGGCACTGCGATTCGGTGGTGCGCGCACCGATGGCGCCCCACGACACCAGGTCGGCGATGTATTGCGGGCTGATCAGGTCGAGGAACTCGGTGCCGGCCGGCACGCCGCGATTGGCCAGTTCCAGCAGCAGCTTGCGCGCCAGACGCAGGCCGTCGTTGATGCGGAAGCTGTCGTCGAGGCCGGGGTCGTTGATCAAGCCCTTCCAGCCGACGGTGGTGCGCGGTTTCTCGAAATAGAAGCGCATGATGATCAGCAGGTCCTTCGCGTGCTTGGCCATCTCGTTCTTCAAACGGTCGGCGTAGTCGAACGCGGCCACCGGGTCGTGGATCGAGCAGGGGCCGACGACCACCAGCAGGCGGTCGTCTTCGCCGCGCAGGATTTTTTGCACTTCGCTGCGGCCTTTGAGGACGGTGGCGGTGGCGGCCGGGGTGATCGGATATTCGTTGATCACCTGGATCGGCGGGCTCAATTCTTTCATTGCTACGATGCGGGTGTCGTCGGTTGCGGTGCTCATTGCTGTTCTCTCTCTCGTCATTCCCGCGCAGGCGGGAATCCATTCTGGTTCAGCGCTTGGCCCGGGGCAGGAACAGGCTTCTGAAACACGCCGTGAATACGTCCCTGTAGGCTCGTCTTCGGGGTCCCTCCCTCAGACGGTTTCAGAAACCTGTTCCTGCCCCGAGCCTTCAAGTGCAGTGATAGATTCGTTTGGTCAGGAAATTACTTTCAGCTCCAGTCCTAACGTGTGTTCGTCGATGTCGAAATTCAATGTGGTCGGAGCATCGATCAGCGGTTGCAGCTCGATGCCCAGCGTTTCCTGTTGGATGTAGGAGGCGTGCGCGGCGATGGCGGCAGCCAGTTCGGTGGAGGCGCTGTAGCCGATGCGGATGCGGTCGGTGACTTTGAAGCCGAGGTCCTTGCGCGATTTCTGGATGCGGTTGACGACTTCGCGGGCGAGGCCTTCCTGCACCAGCGCTGGTTGCAGCGTGCAGTCCATGTCGATGGTGATCAGGCGGTCGGAGATGGCGTCGGTGCCGGGCTTCGCTTCGCGGAATACGAGGATGTCGTCGCCGCTGAAAGTCACGCCATCGATGGTCAGCGCGCCGGTTTCCTGCAACTGGGTCAATGATTTCGCGTCGAGCTTCTCGATCAGGCCGCGGAACTTGCCGAAGTCTTTGCCGAGGCGTTTGCCGAGTACGGGCGAGTTGGGTTTGGCGTACAGGCGGATGAAGTCGTCTTCGTTGCGCGTATAAACGACACTCTTCACGTTCAATTCGCTCTTGATGTAACTCTCGAGCTTTGCGATTTCATCGAGCATGGACTGCTCGCGGTGGATGATCGTCAGTCGTGCCAGCGGAGTCTTGGTCTTGATCTTGACCTGGTTGCGCTTCTGGCGGCCGAGTAGAATGATGGCTTGCATGCGCGCCACACCGGCTTCCAGTGCGCTCTGGATCAGCGACGCGTTGGCATTCGGAAAACGGCACAGATGCACCGATTCCGGTTGCGCGACGTCTTTCGGTGCGTACGGCAGCAATTGTTGATAGATGTGCTCGGCCAGAAACGGCGCGAACGGTGCCATGCTCAGCGTCAGCGCATGCAGAGTTTGATACAGCGTCTGGTAGGCAGCACTCTTGTCCGCCGACTCGCCTTCGATCCAGAAGCGTGGGCGATTCAGGCGGATGTACCAGTTGGTCAGCTCTTCGATGAACTCGAACAGCGCCGGCACCACGTTGTACAGCTTGTACTCGGCCATTTCGCGCGTGACATTGGTCAGCAACGACTGCAGTCGTGACAGCATCCATTGGTCAGTGATGTTGGTGGATGCCGGCATGTTGGCCTCGGCGCGCCACTGATCGATGTCAGCATAGGTCTGCAAAAACTTGAACGAGTTCAGCCACGGCAACAAGGCGCGGCGCACCATGTCCTTGACGCCGCTGTCGGCAAAGCGCTGTTCTTCGGCTTTGACCAGACCGGAGTTGATCAGGTACAGGCGCAAAGCGTCGGCGCCGTACTCTTCCATCAAGACGTCGGGCGGCGTGTAGTTCTGCAGCCGCTTCGACATCTTCTTGCCGTCTTCGGCCATGACGATGCCGTTGACGATGACGTTCTTGAACGACGGCTTGTCGTACAACGCGGTGCTCAGCACCAGCAGCGTGTAGAACCAGCCGCGGGTCTGGTCGAGACCTTCGGCGATGTATTCGGCCGGAAAACCATCGGCGAACAGCTTCTGGTTCTCGAACGGGTAGTGCAGTTGCGCGTACGGCATCGAGCCGGATTCGAACCAGCAGTCGAGCACTTCCGGCACGCGGCGATAGACGCCTTGTTCGCCAGCCTTCGTGAACGCCAGGTGATCGACGAATTCGCGGTGTAGGTCATTGATCTTCGCGCCACTTAGTTGTTCCAGTTCGGCTATCGATCCGAGACACTGCATCGAGCCGGTCGTGTCGTTGATCCAGATCGGCAGTGGCGTGCCCCAGTAGCGATTGCGCGAGATGCACCAGTCGAGCGCGTTCTGCAGCCAGTTGCCCATGCGGCCGTGCTTGATATGGTCGGGCACCCAGTTGATCTGTTGGTTGCTGGCCACCAGGCGCTCGCGAAGCGATTCCACCTTGACGTACCACGACGGAATCGTGCGGTAGATGATCGGCGTATCGGAACGCGGGCAGAACGGGTAGGGGTGGACGATGACGTCCTGCGCCAGCAGCTTGCCTTCGTCCTTCAGTCGGCGGATCAGCGCCTTGTCGGCGTCCTTCACGTACACGCCTACATAGTCGCTGATCTCGGCGGTGTACTTGCCCTCGAAATCGACCGGGCACGGTACGGCCTGCACGCCATTGTGTTTCATCACGCGGAAGTCGTCTTCGCCGAAGCCTGGGGCTAGGTGCACGACGCCGGTACCGCTGTCGGTGGTGACGTAGTCGTCGGCGAAGATGCGGAAGGCGCCATCGCTGTCGAGCTGGCTGAAGTACGGGAACAGCGGCACGTAGCGTTTGCCGACCAACGCCGTGCCGGGCAGCGTATTCAATACCGCGAAGTTCCTGCCTTTGCCGACCACATCGAGGCGCGCCTGTGCCATATAGATCTTGCGACCGTTGTCGGGTTCCTGCGTCAACACGTAATCGATATTGGCATTCACGCACAGCCCGAGATTCGACGGCAGCGTCCATGGCGTCGTAGTCCACGCGGCAATGTAGGCGTCTTCGTCTTTGAGCTTGAACAAAACAGTGATGGCTGGATCCTGCACTTCCTGGTAATTGGAGCCGGCTTCAAAGTTCGACAGCACGGTACCGAGCGCGGTGGAGAACGGCACCACCTTGACGCCTTGATAGACCAGTCCCTTGTCCCACAGCTGCTTCATCACCCACCACACCGACTCCATGAAGTGTGGGTCCATGGTCTTGTAGTCGTTGCGGAAATCGACCCAGCGGCCGATGCGGGTGATGGTCTTCTCCCACTCGGCGGTGTAGCGCTGCACGATGCCGCGGCACTCGTCGTTGTAGCCCTTGATGCCGAGCTGTTCGACCGCCTGCTGCGCACTCATGCCGAGCTTCTTGTCGATCTCATGTTCGATCGGCAAGCCGTGGCAGTCCCAGCCGAAGCGGCGCTGCACGTAGTAACCCTGCATCGTGTAGTAACGCGGAATGATGTCTTTCAGTGTCGAGCCGACCAGATGGCCATGATGCGGCAGGCCGGTGGCGAACGGCGGGCCGTCGTAGAAGATGTATGGCTTGCAGTTGGCAGTCTGCTCCAGCGAGCGCTGGAACACGTTCTTGTCCTGCCAGAACTTCAGCACGGCATGCTCGGCCTGCACGAACGAAAAACTGTCGCCGGCGCCTTCGCTGCGTTCTTCAGTGAGACTGTTGCTGGTATCTGTGCTCATATTTTCCGGATCATAAAAAGCAAAAAACCCGCGTCTTGGCGGGTTCTGTTGCATGTGCGTATGCCTTCAACCCACCGAGCGGTGTCGAATGATAAAACGGTAGCTGTAGAAGGATTTTGCGGTGCTCATGGGCGGCAAGGATAGTCGCAGAAGGGGGGCTGGATCAAGCACGCAGTGTGATCGCGAGTGAAATGTGCGACAGCGCACGTCGCCGGGTTTTGCCCTTGTGTCGATTGTGCCCCGGTCGTATCTTCCCGCTCCCGGCTATTCGTTGGTTCCCAGGTTGTCCGTTCCATGTCCGTGCAGTTCACCAACACGCTCATCGACCAGATCATCAAGGGTCGCTGCGCCGAGTATGCGGACCTGATGGGTCTGCACAAAACCGGCAACGGCCAACTGCGGTGTGCGGCCTTCGTGCCCGGCGCCAAGTCGGTGGATCTGGTCAGCAGCAACGGCAAACGCGTGCTGGCCTCCATGCAGTCGTTGCATGCGGAAGGACTCTTCACCGGACTGCTCGAAGGCCGCAAGGCTCCCACCTATCGTCTGCGCGTCACCCATGCCGCCGGCACCGCCGTCATCGACGATCCCTACCGTTTTGGCCGTTGCCTCGATGTCGCCGAATTGCAACTGTTCAGCGAAGGGCGTCATGAAGCCGCCTGGCAGATGCTGGGCGCGCATGCGCGCAACATCGATGGCGTCGATGGCGTGCACTTCGTGCTGTGGGCACCGCAGGCGCGCCGTGTCTCGCTGTTGTTGCCGCAGTGCCAATGGGACGGACGCGTGCTGCTGATGTACTCGCACACCCGTCACGGCTTGTGGGAATTGTTCGTGCCCGGACTCGCCGCCGGCACGCCGTATCGTTTCGAAGTGATGGGGGCGCAACTGGATACCACCATGCTGCGCTGCGATCCGTTTGCACGCGAGATAGCCGGGGAAGGCGCCGCGCATTCGATCATCGCCGGCGCGCAGTCGCGGCAGTGGCGCGATCATTTCTGGCAGATGGCCCACGGCAATCAGTCGGCGCAGGCGATGCCGCTGGCGATACACGAACTGTCGATAGGCGCCGAAGCATTGCTGCCGGGTCTGCGTTGGCCGCAATTGGCCGAGCTGCTGCTGCCGGCGGTCAAACGCCAGGGTTTCACCCATTTGTTGTTGCGCGACATACAGGCCAGTTGCGACAAGGGGCGCCAACGCCAGAGCGCGTTGCTCGCCACGTTGCCGGCGTTGGGCGGCGGAGCCGACTTGCAGGCGTTCGTCGAGCAGGCGCATGAGCTTGAACTGGCGCTGGTGTGGGATTTGCCGTTGGCGTCATTGCTGCAAGCGCACGGTTTCGATCCCGCCACCGATTTCGATTGGGCCGCGCAGGGTGGCGCCTTGGCCAGCGTGGTGCTTGCCTGCATCGATTACTGGCGGCGCGAATTGCATATCGACGGTTTTCGCCTGCGCGAACTCGATGCGCTGTTGCGGATCGGCAACCGCAAGAGCGGGAGCAAGAGTGGAGGCAAGAGTGCGGGCAAACGCAAAACCACCGGCGATGCCGATCCGTTTGCGCGCGAGTGGTTGGGATTGGTGCTGCAGCAACTGCGTGAGCGTCATCCTTCGTTGCTGCTGCTGGCCGACACCGCACTGCCGCTGCAGGAGCTGACGCTGTCGCCACGCCGCGGCGGCATGGGAGCCGATTACCGCAGCAACGAGCAACACTGTCCCTGGCAGGCGCTGTTGTCGCCCGGCCAGACCGGCAGGGAACTGATCAAACTGTTGCAGCAGTGGCAGGACGGCAACGCCACGCATCAACTGGCAACGCTGTCGCCGCGCAGCGGACTCAAGGAGGTTCCGTTGCAGCTGGTGCTGCTCGCCTGCTGGACCTTGCCGGCGCGCAAGCTGTTCCGCAACGAGTGGTGGGTGTTGAGCGATCCGACCTGGCAGCCCGACCAGGGCCATGAGTTCCAGCTGACCTTCGAGCCGGCGCTGGATGCCGACGGCGCCGCCTTGCTGCGCCGTCTCAATCAGCTCTATTTGCAGCATCCCAGCCTGTACGAGCTCGACGCCAGCCATGAAGGCATCACTGTGGTGCATTGCAGCGAAACCGCCTGCGTGTACGAACGCAGCAGCCGCCACGGCGACGAAGCCATGCTGGTGCTGATCAATGCCGGCGAAACGGCGGTGCCGCTCAAGCTGGGGCTGGGATGCGATCGCGATTACAAGCTGGTTTGCGGCGTCGGCCGGCACGAATTGCCGCCGCAATTGCGCACCACTGGTGCACGCTCGGCCGGTGGTTGCACCGTTACGCTGGAATTACCCGGAGTTTCCGGTGCCCTCTATGCGCTGCAAAAATGATGTGGCAAGATGCAGACAGATGCAGTAGCGCCAAGGGAAGTCCTCACCCGGTATGCCTATCGATTGGAAAACCTACCCCACTGGTTCCTTTTTCGATGAACTGATTGCAGCATCCGGAAAATCCCGTCCTTTCGCCCGTACCCTCGCCAATTACCTCGCCTCGTTGTCCGACGAGGAGTTGCAGCGCCGCCAGGAAGCGGTCAAGCATGCCATCAAGACCATGGGCATTTCGTTCACGGTTTACAGCGAGGCCGGCAACATCGACCGCGAGTGGCCGTTCGACCTGATCCCCCGCATCATCCCGTTGAAGGAATGGCAGACCACCAGCCGCGGCCTCGAACAGCGGCTGCGGGCGCTGAACTGCTTCATCCACGACGTTTACAACGACGGCAAGATCTTCAAGAACAAGGTGATCCCGCGCGAACTGATCCTCGAATCCGGCAACTACCGGCCGCAGTGCCAGGGCATGAAGCCCAAGTACCAGGTGTGGGCCAACATCTGCGGCACCGATCTCGTGCGCAACGACGACGGCCGCTTCTACGTGCTGGAAGACAACCTGCGGGTACCGTCCGGCGTCAGTTACATGCTGGAGAACCGCACCGTCACCAAGCGCGTGTTTCCCGAGCTGTTCGAAAACCTCGAGATCATGCCCAACAGCGACTATCCGGGCCAGTTGTACGAAATGCTGTCGTCGCTGTCGCCGCGCGACAAGGCGCGGCCGGAAGTGGTGGTGCTGACGCCGGGCATCTACAACTCGGCCTACTTCGAACACAGTTTCCTCGCGCAGCAGATGGGTGCCGAACTGGTGCAGGGCAGTGATCTCCTGGTCGAAGACGACAAGGTTTACATGAAGACCATCAACGGCCTGGCGCCGGTCGACGTGATCTACCGCCGCATCGACGACATGTTCCTCGATCCGAAAGTATTCAATCCGGATTCGCAGCTCGGCGTTGCCGGTCTGCTCGGCGCCTGGCTGAAAGGCAACGTCGCGTTGGCCAATGCACCCGGTGCCGGCGTCGCCGACGACAAGGTCATCTACACTTACGTGCCGGAGATGATCAAATACTATCTCGGCGAAGACGCCATCCTGCCCAACGTGCCGAGCTACCTGTGCTGCGACGATGCCCAGCGCGATCATGTGCTGAAGAATCTCGACAAACTGGTGGTGAAGCCGGCCAACGAAAGCGGCGGCTACGGCATGCTGATGGGGCCGAAGGCCAGCAAGAAGGAACGCGAGGAATTTGCCGCGAAGATCAAGGCCAACCCGCGCAACTACATGGCGCAGCCGCTGGTGTACCTGTCAACCTCGCCGATCATCACCGACGGCACGGTGGAACCGCGCCACATCGACCTCAGGCCCTTCATCCTGCAGGGCAAGAATTTCTACGTCACCGCCGGCGGCCTGACCCGCGTCGCGCTGGTGAAGGGCTCGTACGTGGTCAACTCCTCGCAGGGCGGCGGCAGCAAGGACACCTGGATCGTCGATGAACACGGTCGGGGCAATCACAATCCGCTTCCCGCCTCGCAAGCAGGAGGTGCGTGATGCTGTCGAGCGTCGCCGAACGCATCTACTGGCTGGGCCGCTATCTCGAGCGGGTCGAAAACACCGCGCGTCTCGTCAACAGTTACTCGGCGATGCTGTTCGACCTGCCGAGTGGGTCGCACATCGGCTGGTCGTTGCTGATCGACATCACCGGCTGCCACGAAGACTACGACAAGGTTTACGGCGGCGTGGTGGAAGAAAAACAGGTCGTGCGTTTTTTGCTGGCCGACGGCAAGAATCCGGCTTCCGTCATCAATTGCGCCAGCATGATGCGGGAAAACGCCCGCACAGCGCGCGAGGTGATCCCGGCGCAGGCGTGGGAGCAGATCAACGAGCTGTATCTGAATCTGCGCGAGGCGCTGACGCGCACCATCAGCCGCCGCTCGCGCCAGCAGATACTGGAAACGGTGGAGGCGGGGTGCCAGCGCATCTTCGGCATCCTGTCCGGTTGCATGAGTCACGACACCGCGTATGCCTTCATCCAGCTCGGTCGCAAGATCGAACGGGCCGACATGACGTCGCGCATCGTCGATGTCGGCACCATCAGCATGCTGCCGGCGTTCTCGCGTTCGAGCAAACACAAGCTGTTCCTCGAACCGCACGAGACGGTGGTATGGATGAACGTGCTGCGCTGCGTCAGCGGCTACCAGGCCTTCCGCCAGAAGACGCACAGCCAGGTGAAGGGCGAGGATGTGGTGCGTTTCCTGTTGCAGGAAGACGAGTTTCCGCGCGCGATCGGGTATTGCCTGAAAGACATCAGCTGGCACCTGAGCAAGTTGCCGAACAACGCCGACGTGCAGCAGGCAGTGGCGCGGGTGCGCAAGGTCACCACCGACGTCGATATCACGCATTTGTTGCAGCACGGGCTGCTCGACTTCATCGACGAATTGCAGATCTCGATCGCCGACATCCACGACGAGATCAACAACGC
>DATJXP010000095.1:0-13223 GCA_035500035.1 Candidatus Acidiferrum sp.
TGCAAGGATACGATTACCGATAACTGGGTCCTGATCGAAAACCAGTTGGAGCGGACTGATCATACTCACCTCGGTCAACTTCTTACTTACGCTGCCGGCCTCAATGCAGTCACCATTGTCTGGATTGCCGAACGCTTCACCGACGAACATAGAGCCACCTTGGATTGGCTCAACGAGATCACAGACGGCCGTTTCAATTTCTTCGGACTGGAAGTCGAACTTTGGCGTATCGGAGAATCCCCGCTAGCACCGAAATTCAATATCGCATCGAAACCCAATGACTGGACTAATACTATCGGCCGTGCAGCCACACAAATCCAAACAGGCGAACTCACCCAAACCAAACAATTGCAGCTTGAATACTGGACCGCTTTCCGCAACTACGTTAGTGAGCATAGCAACACCTTGCGGCCTCAATCACCACTACCGCAGCACTGGACTAACTTTGCAATCGGCCGCTCTGGATTCCACCTTTCGGCCTTGGTCAATACTGCACAAGACTTGATCGGGGTAACTCTCGTAATAACAGGTCCAAATGCAAAACCTCATTACCAAGCATTGAATACTGCTCGCCCCCAAATCGAGCAGGAATTTGGCTGCCAATTGGATTGGAGAGAGAACCCTGACAAGAAAGAAAGCGGCGTTTGGTTGCGTACGGAATTCGATCCGACCGTCAAGGAACACTGGCCCGAGCAACACAAATGGCTGCTGGCAACACTGGAAAATTTCCGCAGGGTCTTCGGCCCTCGTGTACGTGCTTTAGCGCTTCCCGAAGAGGAAGAAGGTCAGTAACCATCACTACAGAAAAGTTCTTCTCCTTTTCTACGGGCCAATAACTTTAAAACGAAGCTTTGACACTTTGGCTCCTTGGGACCAACATTTTCTCAGAGTAAGGGAGACCTCATGACTAAAACTACTACCAACTTCCGCGCCAGTATTTATTTCGAGCCCTCTTTATACAAGGAGCTCCTGCAGAAAGCAGAATATACAAATCACAGCATCTCAAAAATCGTAAATGATGCTGTACGGCAGCTGTTGCGCGAAGATCAGCTCGATTTACAAGCTTTCAATCAACGTCGGTCCGAGCACACTCTGACATACAATGCACTTTTGAAGAGTCTGAAGATGCATGGCAAGCTCTAAGACAGCTCTCTTCCTATCAGTATCCATTAAGCCAACCCCATGCGCTCCATCACCCTCACCAAACAACCAGTCGAACTATTCAAGATCCTCAAATTCGAGGGCCTGGTCGACAGCGGCGGCGAAGCGAAAGCTGTGATCGAGCAAGGCCTGGTCAAGGTCAACGGAGAAGTGGAAACGCGCAAGCGCAAGCAGATCGTCGCAGGCGATCGCATCGAGTTTGGCGGGGAAATTTTCGAGATCGTGTTTGGCGGTTAGGCACCAACAACAGCCTCGCATTGCCCGCGTACACGACAACGCTTACAGTGCCACCAGAACAATAACGAAGGGGAATCGCATGGCCACCAATTTTCGTTTGTCTGCCTTGATGCTCGCTGCCGCTCTGATTGGCGGCGCGACATTCGCTGCCGATGCCCCGCCCCGCCCGCCAATGCCAAATGGCGCCGTACCGCCCGGCCAGTTGATGGGCAACTCGATCAAACCGATCAAGGGCAACCTGTACCGCGCCAGCAACGGCATCTGGCATTCGATCTTCCTGGTCGGCGACGACGGCATCCTGCTGGTCGACCCGATCAATGTGCGATTCGCCACGTGGTTGAAGCAGCAACTGGACACGCAATTCCACAAGAGCGTCAAAACCATCATCTACAGCCACAGCCATTTCGATCACGCCGAAGGCGCCGGCGTGTTTGCCGGCGCGACGATCATTGCCTACGAAGGGGTCAAGGACAACCTGGACGGCCGTTATCCGAACATGCCGGGCGACATGGTGGATCGCAACGGCAACGGCGTGATCGACCGCGACGACATCATGATTCCGACCAATGCCGATCCCGGTATCTGCGGCATGAGCGCGGCGTGGTTCGACCAATACGACCGCAACCACGACGGCGTGATGACGCCGGCCGAGTTGCAACAGGACATCGTCAAACCCACGCAGTATTACCAGGACAAAATGGCGCTGGCCTTTGGCGGCGAGCAGGTGCAACTGTTTCACCCGGGCAAGAACCACGGCGACGACATGACGGTGGTGTACTTCCCGCGCGAGAAAGTGGTGTTCGCCACCGACATGATGGCCGACGCGCTGGTGCGCGACGACGTGCGTTCGTTGCCAAGCGCATGCGGCGCATTCGACCATACGCCGCTGGCCGAATGGATCCGCTCTTACAAGGCGGTGGAGGCGCTCGATTTCGACATCTTCGCCGGCGGCCATGGCGGCTTCTTCAGCAAGGCCGACATGGCCCTGCCGCGCCAGTTCCTGGAAGACCTGCAGGCCCAGGTGAAGCAGGCAATGGCGGCGGGCCAGACGCCGGAGCAGATGAAAAAATCGATCACGCTCGAGAAATACAAGGACTGGGCGTACTTCGACAAGCTGCACGACAAGGTGATCGTCGAGGCATATAACAATCTGAAATTGTTCCCCTGACCTGAAAGCCAATCGCGGCGAGCCAGTCGCGCCAAGTAGGGTGAGGCCAAGCGTTTTGCAAAGCATCGCTTTGCGCTTGGCCAAACGCCACGAGGCTATGCCGAGAGGCCGGACGCGGAAGCGATGGATGCGCGAGCTGGGGGTGAGACCAAGCGTTTGCAAAGCACCGCTTTGCGCTTGGTCGAACGCCACGAGGCTATGCCGAGTGGCCGGACGCGCAAGCGATTGGCAGGCGCTGCAGTCGGAATCTCTAAAGTAACGACACCAACCTGTCGTAACCAGTGCTGAAGAATAACAACCAGCCTCAGCACCGCCCATGCAATACACCAACCCGACCGACACCGACGGCAAGGACTGGCGTCGCAAGTACTCCGAAGTCGTGCGTACGATGGAAGAGGAAGAGCGCCTCTATCGCGACCAGTTACAAACGCTGAAGCGGCTGATAGCCAAGCTGTGCCTGATCGGCAACGGCCAATCGAGCGAACTCGATGCCGCGCTGGCAAGATTGAAAGACGTCATCGCCAGCGAATCGGCCACTAGCACTGAATTGGACGGCATTGGCGCCACCATTGCCAGCGCACTGCTGGAACAGGAACGCCGTGCCTCAGGCACCAACAGCCGACCATCGCCATCCCCGCAAGATGCCCACACCGCAACCGACCCGCGGCTGCGCGATGCGCTCGCCCGCCTGCTGGCCGAACTGCGCCGCGATCCCGAACTGACGCAAGTCAGCGATGCACTGAATAACGAACTGAACAAACTTGCCACCGCCGATGCGCTGCCGACGTTGGTGCAACGCGTCGGCGAGTTGGCAACGCAGCGCATCCGCAACCTGGAAAAATTGCGCGCCGGGCTGGAAACGCTGATCGAACAAATGGTGAGCCGGCTCGACGAGATGACCGACTACATCGCCGGCGACGAAGCCACCCGCCACGAAGCAACCGAGCGGCGCGATGCCTTCAGTAACCAGATGGCGGGCGAAGTGAAGGCGCTGGGCGACAGCGTCGAAGCCAGCACCGATCTCGGCCAACTGCGCAAGGTGTTGCGCACGCGGCTGGATTCGATCAGCCGGCACTTGCAGGATTACCGCCAGCGCGAATCCGACCACGCGCGCAATGCGCAGGAACGCACCGAGCACATGCGCGAGCGCATCGCCGAGCTGGAACAGCAGGCCAGTTCGCTGCAGCAGAAAGTCGCCGAGGAAAAACGCAATTCATTGCTGGATCCGCTGACGCAGGTGGCGAACCGTCTCGGCTGGGATCAACGCATCACCGAAGAACTGCATCACTGGCGGCAGTATCCTCAGCCGGTGTGCCTGCTGACGTGGGACATCGATCGCTTCAAGAGCATCAACGACAATTACGGCCACACCGCCGGCGACAAGGTGCTGAAGATCGTCGCCGCCTGTCTGGCCAAAAACATCCGCGGCGGCGATTTCATCGCCCGCTACGGCGGCGAAGAATTCGTGATGTTGCTGCCGGGTACCACGCTGGACCACGGCACCGCGCTCGCCGACAAGATTCGCGATGCAGTATCGAAGATCGGTTTCCATTTCAGCGGCAAGGCGCTGGTGATCACCATTTCGTGCGGCATCACGGCGCTGCAAGCGGGAGACAACGCAACCACTGCGTTCGAACGCGCCGACAAGGCCTTGTATCAAGCCAAGCAGAACGGCCGTAACCAGGTGATCAGCGGTTAATTCGACGCCTGGCCCTGGGCTTCCTTGTTGGACTTGAAGCCCTTGTCGAGCCATTCCTTCCAGCGCGCAATTCCGGCATCGTCGGTACGGCAACCGCCGTCAGCAGGGTTGAGAAAAGTACCGTCCGGGATCTTGATCCAGCCGATGGCGCCACCGGGACGTTTGTCTGCCAGCGGGCAGTACATCATCGTCACCGTGTCGCCCGGCTTGACGGTGTTGCCGGTGATGCCGCGGCCGATCAATTGCGTCGGCGATGCACCCTCGAAACTCCACAACGTGTCGCTGCCATCGGCATTTTTGACATTGATGTACAACCACGAATGCGGGTTGTTGAAAGCCCAGCGCGCCACGGTACCGGTGATCACTTGCTGCGTGTCGCGATCGAACATGCTGAACGAATGATGGGCCTGCACCGCCGGCGCGGCGGCCAGCAACGCGGCAACGGCG
Organism: Candidatus Acidiferrum sp.; assembly: GCA_035500035.1. Lineage (GTDB taxonomy): Bacteria > Pseudomonadota > Gammaproteobacteria > Pseudomonadales > Pseudohongiellaceae > CAILUG01. The sequence continues at coordinate 4,713 of DATJXP010000095.1, forward strand.
ATGGCACTGCGGATCAGCGCTGATTTCATCGGCTACTCCTTCTCGGTAGTGAGTTTGGTGTTGTAGATGGGATCGCGGCTCTGGCCCGGCAGTTCGGGAAACAGCGTTTCGCCGCGCGCATCCTTGTAGCCGGGCTCGCCCGGCAGATGGAAATTGGTCATGCCCTTGTCATCGAGATAGGCATTGCTGCTGGTTTCGCATTCCCAGTACTGCACGCGATAACCGGCTTTCTCCAGTTCGGAGGCATGTTTGAACGCATAGACGGCGTTGACCGGTTTGACGAAGGCGAAGCTGTCGTAGAACGTGGCCTGCACTTCGAGCCGGTCGATGCCGCCGGGATAATGCTTCAGTTGCCAGATTTCCACCGACTCGAACTGGTTGCTCGTCATCGGCGACCAGCGGGTGAAGTCGGCCGGCAACAGGTACTTGGTATGCATCACCAGCTTGTCGCCGTCCCAGAAACCGACGGTGTCGCCGAGCCAGCTGTGGGTGCCGGTGAGATTGCTGTGTTGCTGGCCGATGTGGACGCGGCGGATCGAGTTGGCGAAATCGTTGATGAAGTACGACTGGTCCGGCAAGTTGACGAACTCGTGGGTGTACGGTTCCAGCAACCAGCGTGGCATGCCGGCCGGTTCGCACGACGTGAGCCGGTCGTAACGCACCTGCCCTTCTTCCTGCTGCTGGCGCCAGCGCTCCTTGTAGGCTTTTTCATAAGCCGGCGTCAGCACGCCGGGCTTGACCTTGCCCTGGAAATTGCCGGTGGTGATGAAACTGTCCATGTGGGTGTTGCCGGCGGCTTCCCACAGCCCGTCCCAGCGCGGCACGCTGGTCAACGTGTGTTGGGTGCCGCCATGCGCCTGCGCCAGCAACCAGGCATAGTGCTCGTCGGAAGTGGCAAAAGTTTTGGCGGGAGGCTGCACTTGCAGCGGCGGCCCATAGCCGGCACCGAAGGTACCTTGAGCGGCAACCGGCAATACTGGAACGATCAAGGCTGTTGCAAGCACGCTGGCCGCGGCCCACAGGCGCGCGGGTGACACAGTACTCATGAGCTCTCCTGGTAAGTGGGAGGTTGCGCGTGGAGTCAGGTCACATCACTGGAACTACGTACTACGGCCCTGGCAATGTGAAGTGTACCGCTGAATTGACAAAGCACCAGCCGGCTGCGTCAACTGCCGTGGCATCGCTGCGTTAGAGGCCATACGCTTCCAGCACACGCAGACGGCGCCCGGTATGACTGCTTCACTTTCCACCTATGTTGCCGGCAACAAGTTCGGTCTCGGCCTGCGGCCGGGCGAACGCCAGCTGATCGCCAGCGATCCGCGCAACTGGCTGCGCCAGCAATTGAAGGACATCGCCCGCGTGCCGGCAGCGTTCAGCAACGTCGAGCCTTCCGACAAGCTGGTGCTGGAAGCCGTACAAGGCCTGCGCAAGCTCAAGCAAGGCGTGGACGCGGTGCAAGCCGGCAAGGCGTCGTCGAACCAACAGACCAGCGATGCGCGTGCACAGCAACTGCGCCAGCAGGTGATCGACGGCGAAAAAAGCATACGCCAGGCCCAGCGCGAACAATTGATGGCGCGGTTGCAGCACTCGTTCGCCACCGAAACGCCGTTCGCCGAACGGCTGGTGCGGTTCTGGTCCAATCATTTCACCGTGGCCGAAGGCGGCGGCGTCAAACGCGCGCTGCGCGTCATTGCCGTGCCGTACGAGAACGAAGCGATCCGCACCCGTCTCAACGGCAATTTTGCCGACCTGCTGCTGGCGGTGGAGCAACATCCGGCGATGCAGATCTACCTCGACAACTTCCAGTCGATAGGCGGCGATTCGCGCGCCAACCGCAACGGCAAGCGCGGCCTCAACGAAAACCTGGCGCGCGAAATCCTCGAGCTGCACACGCTCGGCGTCGATGGCGGCTACACGCAGCAGGACGTCACCACGCTGGCGCGCATCATCACCGGCTGGACCGTCGGCGGCATCGGCCCCAATCCGCGCTTGCAGGCGAATCCCGGCCGCTTCCTGTACGTTGACGTGATGCACGAACCCGGCACGCAGCGACTGCTTGGCAACAGTTACCGCGACAACGGCGTCGACCAGGGCAAACAAGCGCTGCGCGATCTGGCGCAACATCCAGCCACCGCCAGACACATCGCCGTCAAGCTGGCGCGCCACTTCGTCGCCGATCAGCCACCGCCGGCCGCCATCGACAAACTGGAAACGACTTTTCGCGACACGCACGGCCATCTGCCGAGCGTGCATGCGGCGTTGATCGAACTCGATGCCGCGTGGGACGAGAACAACCGCAAACTGAAAACGCCGGAAGAACTGGTGATTTCACTCGGCCGCGGTCTCAATCTCGGCAGCGTGATGCAAGGCAACCAGCGCAACAAGGGCGCGCTGTTGATCCAGGCGCTGACGACGTTCGGGCAGACGCCGTTTTCGGCGCCGTCGCCGGCCGGCTGGTCGGATCTGGCCGAATTCTGGGGCAATCCCGATGCGTTGCTGAAACGCATCGAATTCGCCACCGCGGTGGCCGAGCGCATTCCGCCCGAGCGCGAGGTGCTGGCAATCTACGCCGACCTGCTGCCGCAGCAGCCGAAGCTGGTGGTGGAGATTTCCCGCGCCGCAACCACCAGCCAGGCGCTGGCGCTGCTGGTCGCCAGTCCGCAATTCCAGTGGAGATGACCCGATGAAACTGCACCGCCGCCAATTGCTGCAAACACTGGGAGCCGGCTTGTTGCTGCCGCTGCTGCCGGGACTTTCGCTGTCCGCCACCGGTAGCGCCGGACAAAAACGTTTCGTGCTGGTGATCCTGCGCGGCGCGATGGACGGCCTCGCCGCGGTGCCGCCGTACGGCGACGCCAATCTGGCCGGCTTGCGCAAACAGTTGCTGGTCGGCGACGGCGACTTGCTGAAACTCGACAGTTTCTTTGCGCTGCATCCGCAGTTGAAGGAAATGCACGGCATGTTCCAGCAGAAAGAAATGGAAGTGTTGCATGCCGTCGCCACGCCGTATCGCCAGCGTTCGCACTTCGACGCGCAGAATGTGCTGGAAACCGGGCTCGATCATCCCGATCCCAACGCCGATGGCTGGCTCAATAATCTTGCGGGTCGTTTGCCGGCCGCCGACATCACCGCGATGGCCATCGGCCAATCGATGCCTAAAGTATTGCAAGGTCACAACAAGGTGGGTTCGTGGACGCCGGACGCGTTGCCGACGCTGGAAGACGACACACTACAGCGCCTGCGCCGCCTGTATGCCGAAGACACTTTTCTTGGTACGCAGCTGGAACAGGGGCTGCAAGCGCAGGCAATGGCGGGCGAGCAGGACATGACCGGCAACGGCGGCAAGCGCACCGACTTCGCGCTGCTGGCCGACACCGCGGCGAAATTCCTGGCGCAGGACCACGGCCCTTCACTCGCGGTACTCGAAGTCAACGGCTGGGACACGCACGCCAACCAGGGTTCGGTGAATGGGTTGCTGGCGCAGAAACTGGGCGAACTCGATCGCGGTCTCGCCGCGCTGCGCAACGGCATGGGCGCGTGGTGGACGACGACGCAGGTGTTGGTCGTCACCGAGTTCGGCCGCACGGCGGCGATGAACGGCACCAACGGTACCGATCACGGCACCGCGTCGGTGGCGTTCCGGCTCGGCGGAGCCCAGGGCGGATTGCAGAAACCCGGCAGCGTGATCACGCAGTGGCCGGGGCTGGCATCAGGCTCGCTGCTGGACGGCCGCGACTTGCGGCCGACCAGGGACATGCGCGAGCTGTTCGCGGCGGCGACGACGTTTATGACGTCTTGACTGCCTTGGTCGCGGCAGGTGCAGTCGCCGGCACGGCCTGCTCGACCGGGTTCAGCTTGTACACCTTGTCGATATGGCAGCGTTCGCGCGGATTGCTGGGCCCCCTGACGATGACGGAATCGAAGTTGTCCACCATCGACGTGTAGCTCTGCAATCCAACTGTCCATGCAAACGGCAGGTCGATGCACGGCTCCATCAACGTGATCAGGTAGCGTTCCTTGACGCCGGCGTACACCACCAGGTTGTACTGATTGATCGCCTTGAAGCCGTTGACGCGGAAACGGTACAGCCGGGTTTCCGGTTCGCCCTGGGTCAGTTTCAGCTTGTCCAGCGCTTCGGCTACTTCCTTGGCGTTCTTCTCGGCATAGGCTTGCTTTTCCTGCGGGGTCGGGCTCTTGCAGGCGCCGAGCAACATGAAGGCGCATGCAGTGGCTACAAGCAGCGAAGTTTTCATGAGCGGTCTCCTTTGCAGTGAGGGAACGGAATCGCGGTACCACTGCCGGCTACGATACCTCTTTTACGCACGATGATTATCCATCGGACGAGCTTAATGCGTCCTGACCGGCAGTTTCCCGCATGCGCCAGTAGGCGATCAGTGACACGGCGCACATCAGGCTCACGTAGTGGAAAAACCACGGCTCCCTGCCGGCATCTTTCAACCACAGCGCCACGTACTCGGCAGTGCCGCCGAACAAACTGTTGGCGATCGCGTACGGCAACGCGACGCCGAGCGCGCGGATATGGGCCGGAAACAATTCGGCTTTGACGACGGCGTTGATCGACGTGTAACCCGACACGCACAGCAAACCGGCCAGCACCAGCACGAAGGCGACGACAGACGAACCACTCGCGGCGATGGCCTGGAACAGCGGCACCGTGAACAAGGTGCCGGCAATGCCGAACGCAATCAGCAACGGTCGCCGGCCGATGCGATCCGACCAGGCGCCGAACAACGGCTGTGCCAGCATGAACAACGCCAGCGCCGCCGTCATGATCTGTGCCGCTTGCGGTCGCGCGAAGCCGGCGGAGTTGACCAGGTATTTCTGCATGTAGGTGGTGTAGGCGTAGAACGCCAGCGTGCCGCCGGCTGTCAGCGCGATCACCAGCAGCGCGGCGCGCGGATGGGCGCGGAACAATTCGACACCGCTCGAACGTTTGCCCTTCGCTTGTACCGCGGCGAATTGCGGCGTCTCGTCGAGACGGCGACGCAACAGGTAAACCGCGAACGCCAACAGCGCGCCGAGCAGGAATGCAACGCGCCAACCCCATTGCTCCAGTGCCTTTTCGTCCAGCAGCGCTTGCAACAACAGTTGCACGCCAAGCGCAGTGAGCTGACCGCCGATCAAGGTAACGTACTGGTAACTCGAGATACGCCCGCGCCGCCCTGCGCTCGCCATCTCGGCCAGGTAGGTGGCGCTGGCACCGTATTCGCCGCCGACGCTCAAGCCTTGCAGCAGCCGCGCTACCAGCAACAACCCGGGCGCCGCGAGGCCAATGGTGTCTGCGCCCGGCGTCAGCGCAATCAGCAACGAGCCGCCGCCCATCAAAGCCACCGACAGCGCGAGGCCGGCCTTGCGGCCGTGATGATCGGCATACACGCCCATCAGCCAGGCACCGATCGGACGCATCAGGAAACCGACGGCGAAGATCGCGGCGGTGGACAGCAACTGCGCGGTGCGGTTGCTGGCCGGGAAGAAACTCTGCGCGAAATACACGGAAAACGCCGAATAAGCGTACCAGTCGTACCATTCCACCAGGTTGCCGAGCGAGCCGCCGAGGATGGAGCGGAGCTGCGCTGGCGGCAAAGAGTTGGTGCCTTGCTGGGTCATCGGTTTTGCCGTTAGGCTTGGGACAGTAGTGTCATTCAAGACAACCCGGGAGCAACTGTCCAGTGAACGCGAACGAACAACGCATCAACCACGCCATCAAGGTCGGGGTCGAAGCCGGCATCAACGGCGGCGTGGTGATCTGGATCTACGAAGCGCTGGTGTGGGTCGGTGTGCAGCACCAGATGCCATTGACGGGCATCACCCGCAACGCCACCGGTCTGGTGTTCGGGCCCGGCGTGCAAGAGTCGCTCGGCTTCGGCGCGCACGTGGTCGGCACGCTGATCCATTTTTTCTTCGCGTCATGCTGGGGCGTGTTGTTTGCGCTGATCTGGCCGTGGTTCCGCAAACGCGGTGTCGAAGCGACGCTGCTCGCGCTGTTCTACGCCGTGTTCGCGTGGATAGTGATGCACGCGGCGATCGCGCTGGTCTCGAACACGCACCCCGACTACACCGATCCCGTCGTCATCATCGGCGGTTTCATGTCGCACATTTTCTTTACCGTGCCGCTGGCGTTGATCGTGAAAAAACGCCTGGCGGACTGAAGCAGTCGTTACTTCAAGCCTTTCGACGCCGTGTCCCAGTTGCGATCACTGCACAGTTCGCAGTGTTTGCCGACGAACATCTTCGCGGCTTGCTTGTCGCCCTTGAACTGGTACAGCAGCCAGTTGGTCGCCACGTTGGCGAACTCGCCGCCGCCGGGGTGATACATCGTCGCCGTATGACCGGCGTTGTGGCGCGAACCGTAAAACGCGGGCAGATCGTTGATCAGATCGAAGTTGGCGCGCGACGTGGCCATCATGAAATCCTTCTTGTGGCCGTTGATGAACAGCACCGGTCCATGCAGTCTGGTCAAGGCCTCCGTGGTGGGACGCGACGGATCGGCGGCGCCATTGGCCGGCGCCGGTTGTACGCCGGAATTGAATACGCCAATGGTGGCGACGCGGGAATCGCCGCCGAGCGTGATCGACAGGAACCCGCCGCACGACTGCCCCATCACCGCAATGTGGGCAAGGTCGATCTTGCCGCGCAGCGGCGAATCCTCGCGCACGTTTTCGGCGTAGGCCCAATCGATGGCGGCACGCAGATCGTCGGCATTGACCTGGCGCTTCTCTTCGCCCGGAATCGAGGACGAGGTCAGCACCAGGATGCCGTGCGAGGCGATGGTGCTGAGAAAACCGCTGTATTTCCGGTTTTCCATCGCACAGCCGCCGTTGCCCCAGATCATCACCGGCAACGTGTCGCGCTTGGGAAACGCGCCGAGCTCGGCCGGACGGTACAGGAAATGGCGCGGCGATTTGTAGGCCTCTTCGGAGACGATGGTCGCGTACTGGCCGGCCTTCGCCAGCGGTGCGCCGTCGAGCGGCAGCGTGGTGTTGATCATGTCCGGCGTGACGCCGGGCGGCTGGGCGGCGGCGTATGAGCCCAACAGCAACAGAGTTGCGCTGACAACGAATCGGAAACGGTTACGCATGAACGGAAACTCCAGGATGGGCCGGAGCCGAGATTATGGTCTATGATGGCCGCACCATTGAGGGGAGGATCACAAAATGACCAAAAAAACCACAATCGCGGCGCTGTCCGCGTTGGCGTCGATGACGTTGACGGCATTGTGCGCCGCGCCGGCCATGGCGCATCACTCGTTCGCCGCCGCCTACGATATGCAGGACGCGATGACGATCACCGGCAAGATCACCGAAGTGCGGTTGACCAACCCGCATTCGCATTTCTTCCTCGACGTGCAAGGTGCCGACGGCAAGATCGAACACTGGACGATCGAAGCCGGTACCCCCGGCGGCATGATCCGTAACGGCTATTCGCAACAGACGATCAAGACCGGCGACATCGTGACGATCAAGGGCTTCCGCGCCCGCGACAAATCCACCAACGGCATGCTGCGCGAACTGGTGACTGCCGACGGTACCGTGTACGGCATGTTCGGCCCGCAACAAGGTGGCGCCAAGTGAGAGTGCTGACAATGAATTCCAACACCAAGCATCTGCTGCGCGCCGGTATCGCACTGGTAACGGCTCTCGTCATCAACGGCCACGTCGCCGCGCAAAACGGCCCGGCGCCGCGCATGGCCGACGGCCATCCCGATCTCAGCGGCATATGGTGGACCGGTGGCGATCTCGGCAGCCCCGGTTATGGCAAGGTCACCGGCGCGGTGCCGGCGACCAAAACCTACACCGATCTGTACACACCGGAAGCAGCCGCGAAAATGAAAACGTTGAGCGACAAGGACGATCCGACGCTGCAGTGCCGCCCCACCGCGTTCGGCACGCTTGGCGTGCGCCTGTTCGACGTCGGCGCCCTCGGCCAGATCGTGGCGACGCCGAAGATGATGGTGTTCCTGCAGGAAACCTTCCACGGCTACCAGTTGATTCCGACCGACGGCCGACCCCATCGCACGGTGCCGCCGTCGTACCGCGGCGATGCCGTCGGTCACTGGGAAGGCGACACCTTCGTGGTCGAAACCAACAACTTCACCGACGACACCTGGATCTTTGCCGAAGGCCGCGTGTCGTTCCATTCCGATGCGATGAAAGTGGTCGAACGCTACCAGCGCGCGGATGCCAAGACCTTGCTGGTCGATGCGACGGTGTACGATCCCAAAGTGCTAAAGGAACCGTGGGTAGTGCCGACCCGCAAGCTGGACCTGGCACCCGCCGACCAATTGCTGCCGCTGATCTGCTCCGGCGTGGAAACGCAGGAGCTGATGGACAACGCCGACAAGCTGAAAAAATAGTCGCGCGTTTGATTGTAATGGCGCTTGCTCAAGACATCGGAGTCACTTGAGATACGGCGCAAGCCAATCGCTTGCGCTCCCCAGTCGTGCATCCGTCGCTTCCGCTCCTCCTTGGCACGACTGGCTCGCCGCGATTG
>DATJXP010000096.1:0-8716 GCA_035500035.1 Candidatus Acidiferrum sp.
AGAACTACATCTTCGCCATCACCCAACTGGCGCAGACGACGATGCGCTCCGAACTCGGCAAGATGGAGTTCGAGAAAACCTTCGAGGAACGCGACCAGCTCAACGCCAACATCATCGCCGCCATCAACGAAGCCTCCGCGCCATGGGGCATCCAGGTGATGCGCTACGAGATCAAGGACATCGTGCCGCCGGCCTCGGTAATGGACGCGATGGAAGCGCAGATGAAGGCCGAACGGCTCAAGCGGGCCAGGGTGCTGGAATCCGAAGGCAATCGTCAGGCCGCCATCAACAAGGCCGAGGGCGAAAAAGCTGCGGTGGTGCTGGCGGCCGAAGCCGAAAAATCCAAACAGGTATTGAAGGCCGAAGGCGAGGCGCAGGCAATCCTGGCCGTAGCGCAGGCGCAGGCCGAAGCCTTGCGCCGTGTCGGCGATGCCGCCAACACTGAAGCCGGCCAGAAGGCGATCCAGCTCGATCTTGCCAGCAAGGCGATTGAAGCGCGTCACGCCATTGCCAAGCAGAGTTCGGTGGTATTGTTGCCGGACGGCGCCACCGAGCCGTCCAGCGTAGTGGCGCAGGCGATGACGATCATCAACCAGATCAACAGCAGCAAGCAGGGCGGCACGGCAACCGGAGGCGCTAAATGATGGGTTGGCTCGGCGACAACCTCACCACGGCACTGTTGGTCCTCGGCTTTGCACTGCTGGTGATCGAAGTCGCTGTATTCGGCTTTTCCGTGTTCATCCTGCTGTTCGTCGGCTTGGGCTGCCTTGTCACCGCTGCGCTGATGGGGCTCGGATTGCTGCCATCGTCGGTGACGCTGGCTTGCATCATGATTGCCTTCTTCAGCGCATTGTTCGCCTATACGCTGTACCAACCGCTCAAACGCATGCAGAGCAACAATAACGGCGGCAGTCACGAGGTCAGCAACGACATGGTCGGCCACAGCTTCGTGTTGAAGCACGTCACGTCGCCGACCCACTACACCTCGCACCGGTTCTCCGGTGTCGATTGGAAAGTCACCGCCGCCACCGAGTTGCCGGTCGGCACGCTGGTGGAAGTGGTCAAGGTCGAGGTGGGCATTCTGACCGTGGCGGCCAAGGCCTGAGGTGACAGGCATTCACCGCATAGTCGTCCTGGCCGGCGATTCCTTATACTCCCGGCAAAACCTCAACGAGAAACGTTCATGAACCGTCTGACCAGTTGGATCGTGGCCGGCATGCTGCTGGGCGTCGTGGCCGGTGCCGCGCTGCACCACACGCTGGCGCTTGAGACCATCGCCGCCGTGGTGCCGTGGTTCAGGCTGCTGACCGACATCTTCCTGCGCTTGATCAAGATGATCGTGGCGCCGCTGGTGTTCTCCACCATTGTCGCCGGCATCGTCAACATGGGCGACAGCAAGGCTTTGGGGCGTATCGGTCTGCGCGCGTTGCTGTGGTTCATCGGCGCCAGCCTGATCTCGATCGGGCTCGGCCTCGTACTCGTCAATCTGTTCCAGCCCGGCGTCGGCCAGAGCCTGCAGGCCACCGTCGCCGTCGGCAACGTCGCCAGATTCGACACCATCACGTTCCTGCGCGACATCGTGCCGAGCAGCTTCTTCGAATCGATGTCCACCAACAACATCCTGCAAGTGGTGGTGTTCTCGCTGTTCGCCGGCGTCGGCCTGGCGGCGATAGCGCCACGAGGCGACGCGCTGGTGAAAGTGGCGGAGGCGCTGTCGCAGCTGATGCTGCAAGTCACCGGCTACGTGATGCGGTTTGCGCCGCTCGCCGTGTTCGGCGCGATGGCCGGCGTCGTCACCGACAAGGGACTCGGCATCCTGTGGACCTTCATCGTGTTCATCGCCGAGTTCATGTTCTGTCTGGCGCTGCTGTGGACGTTGATGATAGGCATGGGCTCGCTGGTGTTGAAGCACCGGATATGGAGCCTGCTGCGCCACGTGCGCGAACCGCTGCTGTTGGCTTTTACCACCGCGTCCTCGGAATCGGCGTTGCCGAGATTGTTCGAACAGCTGGACCGTTTCGGTGTGCCGCGCCGCATCAGCGGCTTCGTGCTGCCGCTCGGCTACAGCTTCAACCTCGACGGCACCATGATCTACATGAGCTTCGTCGTCATCTTCATTGCCCAGGCCTACAACATTCCGCTCGGCTGGCAGCACCAGGTGGCGATCCTGCTGACGCTGATGATCAGCTCGAAAGGCGTCGCCGGCGTGCCGCGCGCCAGCATCGTGATCATCACCGCGACTCTTTCCATGTTCGGCCTGCCGGTGGAAGGCATCTCGCTCGTGCTCGGCATCGACGCCTTCCTCGACATGGGCCGCACCGTCACCAACGTGCTCGGCAACACGATTGCCGCCACTGTCATCACCAAGTGGGAAGGGGAGTTGGGGGAAGAGGAAGCGGCTTCCTAGTGCACGTTACTGCGCACTCTGCCGCACATGCTGCTTGAAAAACTCCCAAATCACTTCATTGGCATCGAACGCCTTGGTCGGCTTGGCGGCTTGCCGGCGCGGCTGGGTGCCGCCGGGCCAGGCGTGGCCGTTGTCGTTGACGACGTACGCCAGCACTTCGCTGCCGTGCTTGCAGTCCGTGTAGCGGCGCAGTGAATAAGCGCCGGTCGTTTCATCTTTGAACTCGCTGCAACCGTTCACCTTGGACCAATAGTCGCGCTGCGATGTGATCGGCAACGTTGGCTTATCGGCCGGCTTGGGCCCGATGGCAAGGCCTTTCAGTTCGCCGCCTTGCGGTACCACGCGGTCATCGATGGCACCGTTGATGATCAGCACCGGCAGCGTAAACGTCTGCGCCGCTTCGTCGCCCCACAGGCTGGAAATCACCGGCGCAATCGCCGCCAGCCTGGCGTGCAGCGCAATGCCGGCCGTGTGCGTCATCATGCCGCCGTTGGACAGGCCGGTGAGATACACGCGATTGGGATCGACCTTGCGCGTCGCGATCAAATGATCGATCAGCTGCGACAGGAACTTCACGTCGTCGATCTTTTCCTTCATCGCATAGGCACAGCAGTGCACGGCATTCCACGTCAGCAGTTTGTCGTCCGACAGCCGGCCGCTGCCGAACGGATACACGGTGATCAGGTGTTCACGTTTGGCCACGGCGTCGAAGCCGGTCTGCTCCGCCATGTTGGTGCCGCTGCCGCCACCGCCGTGCAGCAGGATCACCAGTGCGGTCGGCTCGCCGGCCGAGTAGTCGTGAATCAGGTAATGCCGTTCGTCGCGGCCGACCTTCAGCGTTTCGTCGTCGTTGTTGGCAGCCAGCGCCAGTGTCGGCAGTAGTGCTGCCAGCAGGATTGTCAGCCAGTATCGTTTCATCGGTGGGCCTCGCTGAATCGTTGACCTGTTGTGATAACGCAGGTCGCGCATGCTTGTTGACAGCTCTTTTGTTCACAATACTGCGGTTGTCAACTTGGCTCCACCATCAGACGGGGGGTGAGCTCAAGAGTGGCAAGAATTGCCTATGAGTGGATTGAAGATTAGGCTATTACCACCAAAGAGATAGTGGCGCCTACGATGAAATATATTTGCATTTTAATCGCATTAACTGCGATTACTACACAAAAATCATTTGCGGTCGATGACTACAAGAAAAGTAGCGAGTGCAATGCGAATCAAACATCTATAAACAGGTGTGCTCGTGATGAATTTGAATATTACGATAAAATCGTAAATGATCTTTTGCAAAAACAAATAGATTATCTAAAAATTCATGACGAATACAAAATCCGCGTAAATTTCAATCCCGCTGACGATAGGTTGAAATTTCTTAAAAACTCACAAGAAGTATGGGTGAGATATCGAGATGCTGATTGCTTGTATATGGCTGGGCCTAAAGAAAGTTCAGGATCTATTTGGGGCTTGAACTATTACGGTTGCATGAGTGAAAGAACAAAGACTCGAGCCATAGATTTAGAAAACTACGTAAATTGCAGGGAAAATGGGTGTCCTCTATAGAATCAAGAGGGTCAGAGTGAAGTTGATTTGGCGTTTGGAGTTGTGCTCGGCAATTTTGGCAATGTCTGTCTGGCTTCAGTGGATAAGGCGGCGCTGTTCGTCGTGTCTTTTTTCAATCGCCCGAAATTTCACATAGAGAGGGAAGTCTCATGCAAACTAAAGTTCAGATCATCATTGGCACGAGCTTGATGGCGGGCTGCGGCTCCGCAATCTCAACCCATTTTGGGTTCACCTGGCTGCAAACTGCGCTTCTCGCAGGATTTGCTGTGGGCATTGCGCTTCTGGGCCAGGCGCCTTCGCTTGCGTTACGCGCTCGAGTTGCACAGCTTGAGGCGCAGGTGGCTGCTGCATCCAACAATGTTGCAGTACAAGGCATTAAGAACTGACGCAATAGACTCCACGGCAGTTGCGCTTAGGCCTATCCGATAGACCCAAGAGGCTTCATGTGACTTCTCTCCTCCAGCAAACCCTGGAAGAACTCTTTGCCGCCAACCGCATCCTCACCGGTGAAGGAGTACTCGACGGCTTCGGGCATGTTTCCGTTCGCAGTCCGCTCAAGCCTGATCACTACTTCATGACCCGCAGCAATGCTGGCGGGCCGGTAGATGAATCGAATGTGGTCGAGCTCGATGCCCACAGCAATGTCGTTCGTCCTGCTCTATCCGGCCGTCGATCGAACGTTTCATTCACGGCGAAATCTATCAAGCCAGGCCCGACGTGATGGCCGTCGTCCATACGCATGCTCCGGCGCTGATCCCGTTCGGTGCCAGCATGACGCCGCTGCGCCCGCTCTACCACATGTGCGGATTTCTTGACGCAGGGGTGCCGGTATTTGATATCCGCAAGCAGCACGGGATGACGAACCTGCTGATTGTCCGGCCCGAGCTTGGTCAGGACCTCGCCGCGACACTGGCAAATAGCGCTGTGGTGCTCATGCGCGGGCATGGCGCGACCGTGGTTGGGGCATCCTTGAAAGAAGCAGTCTTCCGGGCCGTTTACACCATGATCAATGCCCAACTCCAGCCGATTGCGATGCAACTCGGCGAGCCGGTATACCTTGCTGCCGAAGAGGCCCGGTTGGCGGACGAATTGCACCATGCGGTGCTCGATAGGCCGTGGGAATATTGGCTGAAGAAGCATAAGCAATAGCTGCGGCATCGTATTTATGGAGTGCCACTTTACCGCCCAAGGTGGCGCGCTAACGACCACTGCACATGCTCGCGAACCAGTGCCGATGCGTGCTGTGCGCGTGCTTGCAGCGCAGTGACCACCTCGAGCGAGTGCGGCGCATTACCTAGCGCGACTGCGAGATTACGCAGCCAGCACTCGTAACCGATGCGGCGGATCGCCGAGCCTTCGGTGTGGCGCAGAAAGTCTTCTTCGCTCCATGCGAACAGATCGATCAATGCGGCCTTGTCGAGCTGATGCCGCGGCGTAAAGTCGTTTTCCTGTGTAGTCGATGCAAACTTGTTCCACGGGCAGCACAGCTGGCAGTCGTCGCAGCCGAACACGCGATTGCCGATCAGCGGCCGCAGTTCGAGCGGAATCGCGCCGCGCAGCTCGATGGTCAGATACGAAATACAGCGGCGCGCATCGAGCAGGTTGGGGCCAACGAAGGCTTGCGTTGGGCACACTTCGAGGCACGCGGTGCAGGTGCCGCAGTGGAACTCGGCCTTTTCGTCGATCAACAACGGTAGATCGGTGAACAGTTCGCCCAGAAAAAACCATGAGCCGGCGCGCTTGTTGATCAGCATGGTGTTCTTGCCGATCCAGCCGAGCCCGGCCTTTTCCGCCAGCGCACGCTCGAGCACCGGCGCGCTGTCGACGAAGGCGCGATAGCCAAAATTGCCGACTGCCGTTTCGATCTTCTCGGCCAATTGCTGCAGGCGACGACGAATGAGCTTGTGATAATCGCGGCCCAGCGCGTAGCGCGACAGATACGCTCGCTCCGGTTGCTGCAGCACTTCCACCGTTTGCGTATCGGCCGGCAAGTAATCCATGCGCGCCGAAATTACCCGCAGCGTGCCAGGTACCAGTTGCGCCGGGTCGGCACGCAGCGCGGCGTGGCGTTCCATGTAATCCATCTCGCCGTGGTAACGCTGCTCGAGCCACGCCCGCAGATGGATGGACGCTTCGCTCACATCGACATCAGCAATGCCGACCTGCTGAAAGCCGAGTTCGCGGCCCCAGGTCTTTATCTGTTGAGTCAACGCTGTGAAATCGAGAGTGTGCATAAGTTGAACTTGAGGGCCTGCGGCAAGTATAGGGTTCGGCAACCCTCTGAGGCCATGGGTGAAACCGAGCGTATGCAAAGCGCAGCTTTGCGCGAGGTTGAACGACACTCGGCTTTGCCGAGTGGCTGGAGGGAAACTTGAGTGTTCACATAGTTTGTAGAACTCTATACTTGTGACAAGTCGCACACGAATTTCCGATAGCACACTCACGGAGCCACCCATGTCCGAACAACGCCCACCATTTCCCCCATTCACACTCGAAACCGCCAAACAAAAAGTGCGCGCCGCCGAAGACGGCTGGAACAATCGCAATCCGGAGAAAGTCGCGTTGGCCTACACAGTGGACAGCAAGTGGCGCAACCGTGCCGAGTTCTTCTACGGCCGCGCGGCGATCACCGACTTCCTCAAGCGCAAGTGGGCGAAGGAACTGGATTACCGCCTGATCAAGGAACTGTGGGCATACACCGACAACCGCATTGCCGTGCGCTTTGCCTACGAATGGCACGACGACAGCGGCCAGTGGTATCGCTCGTACGGCAACGAGAACTGGGAGTTCGATGCCAACGGCCTGATGCAAGTACGTCGCGCCAGCATCAACGACATGCCGATCAACGAGAGCGAGCGCAAGTTCCACTGGCCGGCCGGCCCGCGTCCGGCCGATCACCCCGGCCTGAGCGAGCTGGATCTCTGATCAGGGTTGATCGTCTTCGTCGCGCTCTTGTTGCAACAGCCACATCTTGGCGGCGAGATAGTCGTGGAAAATGCGGTCGCGGCTGAAGTGATCGGCAAACACGTGGAACTGCCGCGACAGCCCGTACTGCACCGGGCTGGCCACGACGATGGCGAGGATCCAGTCCTTGCCTTTCAATGTCGGCGTCACCAGCGTCTTGATCAGGTCCGACAGTTCGTCGCCTTTGAACAGGATGTTGGCGCCGCGCACATCCACCAGCGAGCGGCGCAGCGTCATCACCACCGGATCGCGCAAATAGGTCTGCCAGTGGTTCCACAGATCCTCGGCGTGCACGTCGCCTTCCCAGGTGGTGTAGATCAACCCTTCGTCGTGGTCGATGCGGTACTGTATCGGCATGATGCGAATTCCTTGGCCGCCAGGGGCCGCAATTGCATGCGTTGAGCGCTGAGCAGTACGGGGCAGGCTAATCCAATCGGGCGTCGCCGCGCAATGCGATGGGTAAATTACGCGGAAAACTTCACGTGGCGTGCCGCGGGATCACGAGGATTTGCCGACGAATGCAGCTGCCAGGCTGCGAGCGTCGGGGTTGGCGGGCTCGCGGTCGATAAAACGGACGTAGTGCGAGCCAATGAATTCCATTCCCAGGTATTCACAGGTAAGCGAGAACGCTTCGGCGAACGCTGCTGGCAAAACAGCATCAGTGCCGGAACACAGCACGCCGAAGCGTTTGCCCTTTAACTGCCGGCCGAGTTCCTTGCGTGTAGTGATCAGGTCGGTGAACCGGTCCAGAAAAGTCTTGGCCTGCGCGCTCATGGTGTACCAGTACAGCGGCGTGGCGAGCAGCCAGGTGTCGTGTACGAGCAAACGCTGCATCAGCGGCAGGAAGTCGTCGTTGGCGTTGCCGTTTTCGTACGAGTAATAACCGATGTCCAACTGCGCCAGATCTTCCAGTGCAACGTTGCCGTGTGGAAAACACAAATCAACGACGGTGCGCGTATTACCGTGCGAGCGGGAAGAAGCAAGGATGACGACAGTGCTCATGAGGTTCGCTTGACGATCACAGTCCAATGAAAAACAGAAATCCCTTGGTCCACACGATGCGTTGCTGTGCATCGACCTTCCAATAGACGGTGGCCGAGGTATCGTAGGGGAGAAAACCGACGCCCTTGCGGAAGAACGACGCGCGCTGGACGCTGGCGTCGCCCTCGCACGGCGCTTCCGGCTTGAAACCCTGGGCGGCCAGATACTTGCTCAACAGTGCGGCGTCGGTGCCGGCGGGAAACTCGCGTTCCAGCCGCATATCGACTTCGCGCGATGACGCGAGCTTGCTCTGCGCCATCAATTTGCGTTCCGTCTCGTTGCGCGCCGGGCATGCCGAGGCGTAGCCGCTGCCTGCGGTCGCCTTGTCGAGCAACGGCGGCAGCGGTTGCGGATTTTTGAAGCTGCTGCAGCCAGCAAACGTGCATGCCAGCATCAGCGCGCAGAGCGTTCGGCCGGGCGAGGTGAGGCAGCTTTGCATGTCACGTGTTCCTTCATGTTCCCTGTCAGGCGGGCGGCCATCGATCCTGTGGCGCGCCGGCATCGCACTTCTTGCAGCGCAAACGCAAACCCAGCATTCCCGCGCGTCCGGCCGCCGACGTCACCCATTCCCGGTTTTGCCACGGCGGGTCGTGCCGCACGTGCTGGAAGTGGCCGCAGGCCAGTTCGGCCACCCAATGGCCCGCGTCGTCCTGATGATAGCCGGCGATGGGTTGTTCCATGCGGCATCAATACGGCTTGCCGTCCTTGTGCGTCATGATCATGACGCCATTTTCGCCGTAGCCGAAT
>DATJXP010000097.1:0-13368 GCA_035500035.1 Candidatus Acidiferrum sp.
CGTTGAGCTCGTCGTTGTCGGCCAGCAGACGCAACGCGAACGCCGTGCTCGACAACGCCAGCCCGAAGCCGGTCACCACCGCCACCTGCCAGCGAAAGCCGAACAGCAGCAGCACCGCCGCCAGCGCCGCTGTCGTCACCACCATCTGCGCGCTGCCGGCACCGAAGATCGATGCCCGCAGCGCCCACAACCGGCGCGGCTGCAGTTCGACCCCGACGATGAACAGCAGGAACACCACGCCGATCTCGGAGAAGTGCAATATGTCGGCCGGATCGGCGAACAGCGCCAGTCCCCACGGCCCGACCAGCACGCCGGCGGCGACGAACGCCAGCACCGAGCCGACGCGCGACCAGCGCCCCAGCGGCGCCGCTATCGCCGCGGCAAACAACAGTACGGTGATTTCGACCAGGTAGTTCATTGCGGGAGCCTCGCGCATGGCAATCGATGCGACAATGCGCCGATGGTAGCCGCGCTGTTGCCGACTGCCCAAGGAAAACCCATGCTGCCACCCTATTCCGACACGCCGCCCGACCGCGCCACGCTCGATGCCACTGCCGGTCCTTTGATAGTCGAATTCGGCAGCAACTCCTGCGGCTGGTGCCGCGCGGCACTGCCGCTGATCACTGCCACGATGGAACCCTCGCAGCTGCCGCACGTCCGCGTCCAGGACGGCAAGGGCCAGCGGCTCGGCCGCAGCTATGGCGTCAAACTGTGGCCGACGCTGATCATGTTGCGCGACGGCAACGAAGTCGCACGCGTGGTGCGGCCGCAATCCGCGGCCGACATCGAACAGGCACTCGCCGCGCTCGGCAAAGCATAAGCCCCGACGGCTGGCGCAGTCGCATTTGTTGCACCTTCCGCACTTGGGTTGCACGCCGAATTTCTGTATAAACCGCCAGCAACCTCGTTACCGGAACTCCGCTCCATGTCCGCAATCCGCACCACGCTCCGTTTGCTTGCCGCCACTGCCTGCCTGGGCCTGACGCTGACCGCCAATGCCCAGGAAAAAGTCGAGTACAAGGGCACGCCGCAGGTCAAGATCGATCCGTCCTGCCAGGGCCAGGTCAAGGTGCTGTCGCAGCAGCAGAACGCCAAGGGCGTCGATCTGAAAGTGGAAATCACCGTCAGCGGCTGCGACGGCAAGTGCATCGGCTCGCTCGAATACATGCTGGTGTTCACCGCAGCCGACAACCGCGAAATCCAGTGGCAGCTGTCGGACGGCTGGGAATGGCGCAGCGTGGCGTCGCCGTTCACGATGGATCTGCATCAGAGCGCGCCGCCGGATGCCAAGCTGAAGGAAGTGCGCTCGATGAAGATAGGCCGTTGCAGCTGCTCCACCGTCAAGCCGAGCGCCGATCAGGCACCGCAGCCGGCCAACTTCACTCCCATCTCCAACACATCACGCTGACGTTCAATTGCCGCCTTTGCGCGGCAACATGCGCTTGAGCGTGTCGTCGCGTTTGTAATAGTGATGGAACAGCGCGGCCGCCGCGTGCAGGCCGATCAGCAAATAGCCGATATTGCCGATGGTTTCGTGCACTTCCGACAACTGCTTGGCGAAAGCGCGATCCTTCGCCGTCAGCGGCGGTATGTGCAAACCCCAGAACAGGATGTCGTGGCCTTCGGCGCTCAGAATCCCCCAGCCGAGCAGCGGCATCACCGTCATGAACAGGTACAGCGCGCTGTGCATCAGCCGCGCGCCGATCATTTCCCACTGCGCCGGCTTCGGCGTGATGCGCGGCTCCACCTGCACCAGCCGCAGCGCCAGCCGCGCGAATACCAGCAGCAGGATGGTCAACCCCATCACGCCGTGCCAGTCCTCGAGAGCACGGCCGTATTGCGAGCGTTTGAACTCGTCGTGCAATTCGATCAGCACGTAGGCCAATACCATGAACGCCAGTGTCGACCAATGCAGCGCGATCGACACCGGACCGTAACGATCGGCGGAATTTTTCCAGCTCATTTCTGGAATACCACCTTGCCTTCCTTGATGGTGGTGACGACGTGCAGCAATGCACTCGTATCCGTCAGCGGATCGCCATCGACGATGACCACGTCACCGAACTTGCCGGCCTGCAGGGACCCGAACTGATCGCTGTGCATGGTGGCGATGGCGGCATTGTTGGTGAGGATCTTGACGATCTCGCTCGGCGAAAACACCAGCGCCAGCGCACGCAGTTCGTCGTTCAACGACTGCCGCGCCGGCCACTGGGTGTCGGTACCATAGCCGTAGGTGATGCCGGCCTGCCACAACAGGCGCGCGTTGACCGGACCCTGGCCGCCGCTCGACAGCGTGTCCCACGGGAACGGCTGCGCATCGCGGAACAGCGGCGTGTTCTTGTCGTCGAAGTGCGGGATGAACACCGCCAGCGTCGATGTCATCGGAATGCCGGCACCGATGATCTTCTTGATCGCGGCCGGGTCGGTGTCGAGCCGGCCGATGTGCGGCGTGTGCACCAGCAGCGCGGGTTGGGCATCGATGACGGCGAGCGTGTCTTTCACGCTCACCGCATGCACGATGGTCGGCATGCCGATCTTCTTGCCTTCGGCGACGATCAATTTGAGCGTGTCGATCTCGGGACCGTTCGGCGTGGTGTTGACCACGCACTTCAGATAGTCGTAACCGGCTTTCTTGGCAGTCTGCACCTGCTTGATGGTCTCGTCGCGTGAAATCGCCGATGCCGCCTTGTCGCCACCGCCGATGCGGGCCGGATCGGTGCGCGCGGGATCGCCCGGCGCGGCCGGTGCGGCACCGGGCACGGGACCGGCCACTGGAATGAATGCGGCGACGAACACGCGCGGCCCCGCCATCTCGCCCTTGTTGATCTTGTCACGAACCGCCAATGCCGGCTGGGTGTCGAGCGCATCCAGCACGGTGGTGAAGCCGGCCTCGAGAAAGTCCTGCATCTGCGCCGGCGCGCGCTCGGCCAGCCAGGTACCGGGGTTGCCGGTAATCAAATGGCGATGACCTTCGACGAAGCCCGGCATCACGGTCTTGCCGCCGGCATCGATCGTCTTCATGCCGTTGACGGTTTGCTTGCCGGTGACTATTGATTCGATTTTGCCGCCGCGGATTACGACAGTGCCGTTATCAATGATCCCACCCTTGCCATCGAGGATGCGGCCGTTGGTGATGACGAGGTCCTGCGCGCAAGCCGCACCGGCAAAGCCGAGCGTGGCCATCAGGACGACGAGGGGTAGCTGGAGGCGTTTGGTCATTGTTGTTTCCTCTTGACGAGTGTTATGGGGGCGGACAGTGGCGCGGAGTATAGCGCTCTATGGCGATTTTCAATCCGGCCAAAACCGAATCGCGGTTCTGCCGGCAGCGCTGGCCTGGCCGCCGCCGGCTGTTTATGATTTGTTGACTACTACAACGAACCATCCAGGGGATCTCCATGCGTAATGCCGTGCTGCTCGGTCTTGGCTTGCTTGTTTCCACTTCGTTGCTGGCGCAACAACCGCCGGCACCCGCCCCCATCGTGTCGCCCGACATCGCCAACGGCGGGGTGACCTTCCGCCTCGCCGCGCCCGACGCCAAGCAGGTACTGCTGCAAAGCGGCGGCGACATTCCGCAAGTGCCGCAGCGCGGTGGACTGCCGCTGACGCGTAACGCCAAGGGCGTGTGGGAAGTAACGCTGCCATTGGCACCCGGCGCCTATCGCTACACTTATGCCGTCGATGGCGTGCGCGTGACGGATCCGTCCACGCGACTGACCAGCGAATCCAACGATAATGCCTGGAGTTGGCTGCACGTCGACGGTGCGGCGTGGATGGATGCCAACCACGTGCCGCATGGCGCCGTCAGCGAAGTGACCTACGACAGCAGCGTGTCGGGCAAACCGCGCCGCATGCACGTCTATACTCCGCCCGGCTTCGGCATGGACAACAAACATTATCCGGTGCTGTACCTGTTG
This sequence comes from Candidatus Acidiferrum sp., assembly GCA_035500035.1. GTDB lineage: Bacteria > Pseudomonadota > Gammaproteobacteria > Pseudomonadales > Pseudohongiellaceae > CAILUG01. The sequence goes on from DATJXP010000097.1 coordinate 3,915, forward strand.
CATGGCGCGTTCGACAGCGATGACTCGTGGAGCACCGTCGGCCGCGCCGGTTTCATCCTCGACAACCTGATCGCCAGTGGCGCCGCCAAACCGATGATCGTGGTGATGCCGCATGGCCACACCGGCCCGACGCGCCCGCCGGCCGGTTCGCCGCCGCTGCCGGATTTCGTCGCCGAGTTCCAGCGCGACATCAAGCCTTATATCGAAAGCCACTACCCGCTCGCCGGCGGCCGCAACAACACCGCCCTCGCCGGGCTGTCGATGGGCGGCGGCCAAACGCTGGACATCGGTTTTGCCAATCTGGCCGACTACGGCTACATCGGCGTGTTCAGTTCCGGGGTGTTCAGCATCGCCAACGACAACGGCTGGGAACAACAGCATTTGGCCGCATTGGATGACAAGGCGCTGAAACCGGGCCTCAAGCTGGTGTGGTTTTCCACCGGCACCGACGACATGCTGATCCCCACCACGCGCGCCACCGTGGACCTGTTGAAGAAGCACGGCTTTACGGTCAACTACACCGAAAGCACCGGCGGCCATACGTGGATCAACTGGCGCGACTACCTGCATACGTTTGCGCCTTTGTTGTTCAAATAGCGGCCGGAGCGGCAAAACCGGTTGGAGTTTTGCAACGAATAGTCCGACCATGCGGTCCAATATGGCAACGTAGGGAGGATTCGGTATGGCTGCATTGAAACCTTCGCGTGCCGTGCGCGGCACGTTATTGTTCGGTAGTGTGTTGTGCATCATGGCCCGCTCGTCGCTGGCCCAGACCGACGTGGTCTTCATCGACGGCGGCTATCCCCAGATGTGTTCGGACGCGGCCAAGAGCATCGGCGCACCCGATCCCAACGTCACCATCACCGGTTCGCGGCTGGAAGTGACGCCGGTGGCAGTCTGCAATCGCGCGATCGACGACCGCGCCACCTCGCTGCTGGATCTCGCGGCCAGTTACAACAATCGCGGCGTCATCGAATTCCACGACAAGGACTACGCTGCCGCACTGCGCGACTTCGCCAGGGCCACTGCGTTGCAGCCGGAGCTGGCGGCCGCCTGGATCAACCAGGGCTATACGCTGGAAGTGCAGCAGCAATGGGGCCCGGCACTGATCGCCTTCGACAAAGGCATCGCGCTCGGCCCGCCCGACCCGGCCAAGGCCTACTTCAACCGCGGCATCGTCCACGAGGAAAGCGGCCACGTGCGCGAAGCGTATTACGACTACAAGCAGGCGTCGGCACTGGCGCCCGACTGGAACGAGCCGAAAAACGAATTGCTGCGGTTCCGGGTCAAGACCGGCGCCAAATGACGAGCACTCCGACCTCCGCGATGAGTGAAACCTGCGCCTGGTGCGGCGCACCGAAAACTTCCGACCCGGTCTGCTTCCGCTGCGGCGCCAACTACGCCAAGGCGGAAGCGATCAAACGACACGGCAGCGCGAAAGACGTGGTTGCCGCGACTGCCGCACAGTTACCTGCCGCCGACACCAACGACGCCGCCGAGCCTGAACCACTGCCGGTCAAGGACCCTGCCAGCGAGTGGTACAACTGCCTGCTGGCGCTGCCGCTGATGCTGCTCGGCGCGTGGGCCTGCCAGCAGTTCAAGATCTTCGACGGTTTGCAGCGCATCGTGTTCGGCATGCCGGTGCACGAAACCGGCCATGCCGTCACCGCCTGGTTCACCGGCCACAATGCGATCCCGACGCTGTGGTTCACGCGCACGTCACCCGAACGCGGCTATGCCTGCGGCCTGCTGTTGTTTGGCCTCTATGCGGCGCTGATCCGCTACGCCATCAAGAGCGGCCAACGCTTCTGGTATGCCGTAGTGGCGCTGTTGTTCGTGTTGCAGTTGATCGGCACGTTCTACCTGCGCCCGCTGACCACCGACATGCTGATCGTGTTCGGCGGCGATGGCATGGGTCTCGTGCTGGCAACGGTGATGATGAGCACGTTCTATCTCGGCAAGGAAACACAACTGTACAAAGGTTCGGTGCGCTGGGGCCTGCTGTTCTGGGGCGCGGCCGCGTTCATGGACATCTTCATGGCGTGGTGGGAAGGCCGTCACGACATCGCGCGCGTCGGTTACGGCACCAGCGGCGGCAATCACAGCGATGCGTTTCTGCTGATCAACGAATACGCGTGGAACTGGGACGAGATGATCGCGCGCCACCTATATGTCGGTTATGCCTGCCTGCTGGCACTGGCAGTGATTTACGCACTCGGCCTGTGGCAGGCGTACGGCTGGCGCGAGCAGCAGCAGCGGCGCGAAGCGACCGCACGTGCACGCCAACGCATGCAGAGCCGCAGTTGATCCTGCTTAATGACTCTGTTGGTGATGCAGCGCCAGCAGGTCGCCGCCGAAATCGCCCGACTTGCTGCGCCACACCGCATGCACGTGATTGCCGTTGCCCTGCACCAGGTCGTACTCGAACCAGAAATCCTTGCCTTCCAGCCGGTAGTAGTGCGCGTCTTTTTCGGTGGTACCGCCGAACCAGACGAAGCGCAGGTCGTTGACGTCGATCTGTTGCAGATAGGCCTTGGAAATCTCCGGGCGATACACAGTGACCACTTCGTCGAGAATGCGCTGCGCCAGATCTTTTTGCGCAGCACTCAGCGTTTTCACTTCGATGCCCTGCGGTGCCTGTTTTTTCCAGTCGTCCCACGTCGTCGCCGGCTTGTTGAGATTGCCCGACACGATGTCGAACGGCGGTGCGCCGGCGGCAATGGCGATCGCTTTCTGTTTGTCGTCGAGCGAATTGACCAGCGCGAAGCCGGCCTCGTGCACCGGCCGCTGGTTGCGAAAGCCGGCCAGCACGCCGCTTTCGATCTTGGCCGGCGACGCGCCGAAGAAGGTCGGCGTCACGCTGACCTCGCCCGGTGCCACCGTGAAGTTCAACGACAGATGATGCCCCTCGAAGCGCCAGCCCCACGTGTGATCGATGGCAGGCTCACCGAAAATCGCCAGCGTGTAATTCTCGGTACCGCGCGGAAAGCCGGTGGTCTCGGTGTCCTGCAGGATTTTTTCCATCTGCATCACTTGCAACGCGCTCAGATAACCCTTGCTGCTCAGCGCGGTGTTCAGCATGTCGTGCAACAGTGAGCGTTGTTCGGCCGTCATGAAATCGATCGGCAAGCCTTTGCGCAGATAAGGCCAATAGACATAGTTGGTGCGCGCGTTGTCGTCGAACACTAGCCCGACCAGCGCCTTGCGGTCGTAACCGACAGCGGTTTCCACGTTGGATGGCTTGCCCTGCACGGTGGCGACGAAGGCCTGCGCCACCCGCGTCATGTCGGCGACGACTTTCTGTTGGTCGCCCGCGGCCTTGCCGTTGCCGGCGTGGTCGGCCAGCACAGCCGGAGCGATGAGCAAGGAAGCCAGCGTCAATGCGGGCACAGTCAGTTTCAGCATGGGAACGATCCGCGTCGATGGAAGTGGAAACAAACCGGGCAAGTCTAACCCACGATGATGCCGGTTCCGGATACCATTGCACCAAATTGTCATGATGTCGCTTTGAGCCGCATGCAAGTCACTGAAGCCTCCCTCCCATCAATAACTTCGCAGCGCTGGCGTTATAGACTCGCTTTGCTGGCCGCGCTGGCCATTCCCTCGCTCGACATCGTGCACAAGTACACCGGCCTCGTCGGCCTGCTGCTGTTCATTCCTTATGTGTTGATATTGATCGTGCTGTCCGAACGCGCCAGCGTGTGGCTGCAACCGCCACAGCGACGCGCATGGTGCAACTGGCTCGGCGCCGCCGCGTTGCTCGGCATCGTCGTGCTGTTCGCCGTGCTGTTTCCGATTGCCAACGTACACGTACCCGATCACGGCAGCGACACCGACGAAGCCTATGACCTCGCGGTGCGCGCGCTGCTCGACGGCCGCTATCCGTATTACGACCTCACCTACCTCGGCAATCGCATCCACCATCTGCCGGGCGCGCTGCTGCTGGCGACGCCGTTCGTGTTGCTCGGCACCAGCGCGTTGCAGAATCTGTTCTGGACCGCGGCCTGGCTGCTGTTGTTGTTGCGCGCGTTACAACCGCCGCGCGGACTCGCCTTGTTCCTGCTGATGTTCGCCGCCAGTCCGGTGCTGATGCACCAGATCGTCACCGGTAGCGACGGCGTGATGAGCGGCATCTCGGTGTTGGCGGCGACATGGCTGTTCACGCACGCGTGGCAGCAAACGAGTAATTCAGCCTGGCAGCGCTACGGTGCGCTGCTGTTGTTGGCGTTGGCGCTGTCGAATCGTCCCAACTTTGCGCCCGTCGTCGTCAGCGTGCTGGCGTTCGTGTGGCATCGCCACGGCGTGGCTCGCGTCTTGCTGCCGGCCTTGTGGCTCGGCGTGCTGCTGGCATTGATCAATCTGCCGTTTTACCTGTACGACCCTGCCGGCTTCGCGCCGCTGGAAGGACTCGACCGCGTCACGCGCTTCGATGACCTGTTGCCGCATGCCGGGCAACTGCTGCCGCTGGCCGCGTTCGTACTCGCGCTGGGGCTGGCCACGCGCAACGACGCCGACACCTTCGCCGGCGTCGCGCTGGCGAGCGGCCTGGTGCAGGCGTTGCTGGTGGTGAGCGGTTTGCTGTTGTCGTGCATCGCCGGCGGCGAACTCGATCTGGCTTACGCCGCCTACGGTTGCTACTTCCTGTTTCCGCTCGGCTACTGGTGCTGGTCGAAATTGAACCGGGTTTAACCGACGTACTTCCGCACGATTTCCAGCAGCGTCCGGGCTCGACTGGTGTTCAGGTGATACCGGTTCAGATGTTCGCGCGCCTGCGCGGCCATGGTCTGGCGCTCGGCGGGATGCGCCAGGTAGTAATCGATCTGGTCGATCAGGTCGTCGAGGGTATCCGAGCACGCGCCGACATGCCGGCCGGCGGCGAAATCGTGGGGAATGACGATTCGCGGCTTCTGGCTGAGCATGAACGAGCCGACCGCCGGCACTTCCCAATATCGCATCGTGTCCCAGCCGCCGCCCCTGAAATTGAGCACGATTTTGCAGCGGGCGATTTCCTCGAGATAAAACCGCCCCTTGCGCCGGTAGGTACTGAAATTCTGGTTCAGCGTGGTGCCGTTGTGCCGGCAGTCGTATTTGTCTTGCAGCAGTTTCAGCGCGTTGGTCCTGATCTCCGGGTTTTGCTGGCCCCAAAACGACACCGTGTATTTTTTTTCGTCCTCGGCGCAGGTCGGTATTTCCAGGTTGTAAGGAAACGAGAACGGAAACGGATAAACGTTCGCGGCCGCTTCATGCAAGGCAGGCAGGTATTCGCGCTTCAGCACGAGATCGAACGGCCGTTTGCGGCAAATCTCTTCGTACTCGTTGCCCGAACCCAACCGGTAAAAATCGCCGCCGATCTCGGCGCGGTCGCCTCCATCCAGCAACAGCACGGGCTTGCCGGAAATCTTCGGCAGGATGCCGGCATAGGTTTGCAGCACGTCGTTCTTGGCGCTGCCGACGATGACGAGATCGATGTCGTCAAAAGAATCCCGAAACAGCTTCGGCAGCGTAAGCCCGGAATAGCCGAGATTTTTTGGATACCGTTTGTAGCCGAGATGGAATTTCGGATTCCACGGATAGTCGATGACGTTTGCGTTGCCGAGCACCTTGACCAGCCCCGAATAGGTCAGATCCTGCTGGTAATCGAAACTCGAACTGTTGAGAAACAATGTTTTCACTGCCCGCCCATTCTTTCATCTACCTTTCGCGACCGGAGGATCAAGCAAAACGCTACCTTAACGAACTGTCGGAAATCTGATTTCAATAAAACCGGGATCAGTAGAATAGTCGATGGAATAAGGCCGTAAATTAAGCCACGCCAAACAGGAGCTGGTTTTTCTGGTTTTGGTGTCAGGCAGGAATTGCGTTCGTTTCGATTGTTTTATTTTTTTCGATATGCGCGGATTTTTTTCGTATCAATGCCTGGACGGATCCTTGTAAATGCGTTTTGACACTGCGATCTCCGGGAAACCTGCGGTATCGGTCGTGGTTTCCTTCTACAACAAGATCGACGAACTGCGGATGATCCTGGCCGCGCTGGAGCGGCAGTCGTTCGCCTCGTTCGAGGTCGTCATCGCCGACGACGGCTCCAGGCAGTCGGTGGTCGACGAAATCCGCAAACTCCAGCAAGCCTCGCCGTTTCCAATCCAGCACCTGTGGCAGGAGGACCGCGGCTTTCGCAAGACCGCCATCCTCAACGAGGCCCTGCGCAAGGCGAAGGCGGATTACATGATCTTCATCGACGGCGATTGCCTGCCGCACCGCAAGTTCGTGGAGGAGCACTACGCCCATCGCCAGGCGAAACAAGTGCTGGCGGGAAGGCGGGTGAATCTTTCGCCCAGAATGACCGCGGGCATGAACGTCGAAAAAATCCGTGCCGGTCTGCTGGAGTCGGCGTTTTTCACGCTGGACTTTTTCGCGGATTCCGTTTTCGGCAAGACGAGCCACGCGGTAAAAGGGCTGTACGTCCGCAACCGGCTGCTGCGGAATTTCCTCAACCGCAAGGTGAAAAGCATCCTCGGTTGCAACTTTTCCATCCACCGACAGGACCTGCTCGACATCAACGGCTTCGACGAGCGCTACAAGGCACCCGCCGCCGGCGAAGACTGCGACATCGAAGTGCGCCTGCGCTGGAACAACGTCGCGGTCAAAATGGTCAAGAACATGGCCGTGCAATATCACCTGCATCACCAGCTGCTGGAACGTTCGCCGGTCAACGATGCGCTGTTCGAACAGGTAAAGAGCAGCAAGCAGTACTTCACGCCCTACGGGCTCAACAAGGCGATAACGACACAGAACGAGCTTTACTCGAGTCCGTCGGCCTGATCCCTTCCTTTATTGACCGATACGTCATTTGACGCATCACCTTAGGGCAATACACGCATTGTTGCCCCTCTCCCCCGCTTCAATACTCCTGCGCCAGAACGACACCGCAAGTCCCCTAGGCAACTCACAAGGCAACTACAGGAGAAACCCCGATGTTCAACGCTTTACCAAAGCCAACCCAACGCCGTGCCGGCAAGCCGCATACCCTGCGTGCCGCCTGCGCGGTGGCGCTGCTCACCGCCTTCGCTGCACCGGCCTTCGCCGGCGCGTCCTTCGACGTCGGCGGTGCGACCTTCTCGGTCGGCGCCGGCGTGCGCGTGGGCGCCACCATGACGCAGGATGCCGCGCCCAACGGTGACGATGCCACCAACTTCGACGTGCAGAGCATCCGCCTGTACTTCGGCGGCAAGGTCAACGACTTCATCAAGTTCACCTTCAATACCGAAGAGATCTTCAACAAGAGCCAGATCGACGTGCTCGACGCCATCGTGCAGTTCGAATTCCAGAAGGAGTTCAACGTGTGGATGGGCCGCATGCTGACGCCGGCCGACCGCATCGAGATGAACGGCCCGTACTACGCGCTGACGTGGAACCAGTACACGCAGCCGCTGTTCCCGTCCGACCAGGGCGGCGACGCCGGCACCTACGGCCGCGACGACGGCGTGACGGTATGGGGCACCATCGACAAGTTCCAGTACGCCTTGGGCGCCTTCAACGGCCTGCGCGGCTTCAGCAACACCGGCGACAATCCGTTGTTCGCCACCCGCATCGCGTACAACTTCCTGGCGATGGAAGACAACCCGGCCTACTACACCAGCAGCACCTACTACGGCGGCCTCGGCAACGTGTTCACGGTCGGCCTGTCGTACCAGTCGCAGAGCGACGGCGTCGGCAATGCCACCAAGCAGGGCGACTTCTCCGGCGTCACCGCTGATGTGCTGTCGGAAACCGTGGTCGATGGCGGCGTCATCACCGTCGAAGGCGAATACAAGGATTTCAGCGCCGACTACACGCTGGCCACCGTGCCGACCACCGGCGGCGGCTGCTTCTGCCTGTTCGACGGCAAGTCGTACTTCGGCAGCGCGGCCTTCCTGTTCTCGCAGTCGAGCGGCCCCGGCAAGTTCCAGCCCTACGTGCGCTACGTCGAGAACAAGCCGTCCGACGCGGCCAAGAGCGACCTGACCGAAGTCGGCGTCAACTACGTCATCAACGGCCACAAGGCACGGCTCAACTTCAACTACAGCTCCGGCGACGCCAACATCAGCGGCTATCCGGGCAAGGACGTCGATACCTTCTCGTTCGGCGCGCAGTTGCAATTCTGAACACACCAACCCCACTTCCCGAGGACAACAACACATGAATATGAAAAAACTGATCGCAGGCCTGGCACTCACGGTGAGTGCCGGCACCCTGTCGGTGATGGCGCTGGCGCAGGACACGATCAAGGTCGGCGTGCTGCACTCGCTGTCGGGCACGATGGCCATCAGCGAAACCACGCTGAAGGACACCGTGCTGATGATGATCGCCGAGCAGAACAAGAAAGGCGGCGTACTGGGCAAGAAACTCGAGCCCGTCGTCGTCGATCCCGCCTCCGACTGGCCGCTGTTCGCCGAGAAGACGCGCGAACTGATCACCAAGGACAAGGTGTCGGTGATCTTCGGCTGCTGGACGTCCGTTTCGCGCAAATCGGTGCTGCCGGTGATCGAGGAACTGAACGGCCTGCTGTTCTACCCGGTGCAATACGAAGGTGAAGAATCGTCGAAAAACGTGTTCTACACCGGCGCCGCGCCGAACCAGCAGGCGATCCCGGCCGTCGATTACCTGATGAACGAACTGAAAGTGAAGCGTTGGGTACTGGCCGGCACCGACTACGTGTATCCGCGCACCACCAACAAGATCCTCGAAGCCTACCTGAAAGCCAAGGGCGTCAAGGATGAAGACATCATGATCAACTACACGCCGTTCGGTCACAGCGACTGGCAGTCGATCGTCGCCGACATCAAGAAGTTCGGTTCGGCCGGCAAGAAGACCGCAGTAGTGTCCACCATCAACGGCGACGCCAACGTGCCGTTCTACAAGGAACTCGGCAACGCCGGCATCAAGGCAAAAGACATTCCGGTGGTGGCGTTCTCGGTCGGCGAAGAAGAACTCGCCGGCATCGACACCAAGCCGCTGGTCGGCCACTTGGCCGCGTGGAACTACTTCGAAAGCATCAAGACTCCGGCCAACGATGCCTTCATCAAGACCTGGAAAACCTTCATCAAGAATCCGAAGCGCACCACCAACGATCCGATGGAAGCGACCTATATCGGTTTCAACATGTGGGTGAAAGCGGTCGAGAAAGCCAAATCGACCGACACCGACAAGGTGGCCGAGGCCATGATCGGCATGAGCACGCCCAACCTGACCGGCGGCATCGCCGTGATGAACAAGGCGCACCACCTGAGCAAGCCGGTGCTGATCGGCGAAATCCAGGCCGATGGCCAGTTCGAAACCGTATGGAAAACCGACGGCCTCGTCGATGGCGATGCCTGGTCCGACTTCCTGCCGGGTTCGAAAGACATCATTGCCGACTGGACCGCACCGATCAAATGCGGCAACTACAACACCAAGACCAAAACCTGTTCCAAACAGA
>DATJXP010000098.1:0-6152 GCA_035500035.1 Candidatus Acidiferrum sp.
CCTGTTTGCGTGCAGTCTGGCCAAGCACATCACCGGATGCAATCGGTGAAATGCGAATACGGAGTCGCCAATCGCTTCGCCCGCGCGACCGGTGAAAACCACGAAGTTTTCCCGAAGGCACCTAGCAAGGCGCCGTACGAGCCTTTATGCTTCCGGCCTTTCGACAAGACCGGGCGACTTCATGGAGCCTGGCGCCCAATCTTCGTTCAAGGGGTAACACAGCATGACCGAGACCAATTCCACTCCGATCGCGCGCCTGCTGAAGGTACTGGCCAAGGTCGAACCGCACGAAGTGAAAGCGGTGCTGATCGCCGTCGTCTATTTCTTCTTCCTGATGGCGAGCTACTTCATCCTGCGGCCGCTGCGCGATGCGATGGGCACCGTTTACGGCGTCGATCACTTGCAGGAACTGTACACCGGCACCTTCATCAGCAGTTTCATTTTTGCGCCGCTGTATGCCGGACTCGCTTCCCGCATCAAACTGGCGACGCTGCTGCCGTGGGTGTACGGCTTCACCGCGCTGACGATGGTCGGCTTCTTCGCCGCGTTCGAACTGCATGCCGAGAGCCGCTGGGTGGCCGCCGGTTTCTTCGTGTGGACCAGCACCTTCAACATGCTGACGATCTCGGTGTTCTGGAGCCTGATGGCCGACATCTTCTCGCGCGAGCAATCGAAGCGCCTGTTTGGTTTCGTCGCCGCCGGCGGCACCGTCGGTACCATCGTGGCGCCGACCTTCGTCGCCTTCTTCGTGTCCAGTATCGGCACCAACATGATCCTGCTGATCTCCGCCGCCGGCTTCATCGTCACCGCCTTCCTGGTGCGCATGCTGGAAAAGGAAAAAACCCGTATCGCCTCGATCGACGCCGGTGCACAGAAAACTTCGCTCGACAAGAAGCTGGGGGGCAATCCGTTCGACGGCTTCATGCTGCTGTTCAAGTCGCCTTACCTGTTGATGATCGCGCTGTTCATCCTGCTGATGACGACGATTTCGACCGTGATCTACTTCCAGTTGGGCGATGTCATCAGCAAGGCGTTCCCGTCGCGCGAGGCGCGCACGCAAGCCTATGCCGTGATCGATATCGCGACCAATTCGATCGCGGTGATCATCCAGTTGTTCGGCACCGGTCGATTCATCCAGCGCTTCGGCGTCACCACCGGGCTGTTGCTGAACCCGCTGATCATGGTGGTGGCGTTCCTGTGCGTGGTGATGTCGCCGGTACTGATGGTGCTGGGCAGCATCCAGGTGGTGCGCCGCTTCGCCGAGTACGCCATTGCCAAACCGAGCCGCGAAATGTTGTTCACCGTGGTGGACCAGAACGCCAAGTACAAGGCCAAGAACGTCATCGACACCGTGGTCTATCGCTTCGGTGACGTGACGTCGGCATGGTTGAGTTCGGCGGTGCTGCCGTATGGCGTGGCTGGCTTGGCAGTAGCAGGCATGATCGCATCGGCGATCTGGTTCCCGATTGCGTGGATGATGGGTCGCCGCTTCGAAAACCTGCGCGCCGGCGAATTGGCCGACAAAAAAGAATGAGGGTTGCGGCGGGAACTGCCGCCGCTTGCTTGCAGGTCTGGCTCAAACCTGGTTGTGCACCTGCTCTTCCAGCAACTCCTGGTTGATCGTTTGCGGCTCGGTTTGCGCCTGGCTGCTGGCTTCGAAACGTTTGCCCAGCAACAGGCCGCACGCACACCAGCCCGCGGCGATCACCGCGCCCACCAGCGCCATGCTGACCATGCCGAGCCCAAGGCCGGTGGTCAGCCCGGCGAACAACCAGCCCGACAACATGTTGCCGCCGCGATACACCACGATGTCGATCACGGGTTTGGCCTTGAAGCGTGATTCCCGGTCCACTTCGGTAAACAGCATCTCGCGCGCCGGCCGCACTACTGAATAATTGCCGGAACGACGCGCCACCTGCAGCACCACCAGCACCCACACCATCGGCGCGAACGCAAGCGCCAGGAACGACACCATCGTCAGCAACGGCAACGATGCCAGCGTCAGCCCCATGCCGGCCTTGTGCACCATGCGGCCCGAAGCGAAGAACGCCAGCCCGAAGGTCAGGATATTGGTGATCCAGTCGATGCCGCCGAGGATCTGCGTGCGCGTGGTGCGGTCGTACACCGCCAGCAGGTTTTTCTGCTCGAAATACACGAACGAATCGATGCCGGTATAGAGAAAAATGAAAGCGGCGATGCCGAGCAGGTACGGGTTGGCCAGGAACAGCTTGAAGCCGGCAAAGCTGCCACCGCCTATCTTCATCTGGCTCAGGTCGGCGTGTACGTTGTCGTTGTGCAATTCGGTGTGCTTGAGGCGATTCAGGTACATCACCATGAACACGGGGACGATCAACATCACCGCCGCCAGCAGGATCAGCGTGTCGGTGCCGAGATTCGGCGCCAGCAGCGTCGGTATCGCCGGGCCCACCAGCGCGCCGGCACTGGCGCCGGCGGCGATGGCGTCGAACAGACGCTTGGCCTGGCCCTTGCTGAAGATGTCGGCCATGAAGCTCCAGAACACGGAGACGTGGAACAGGCTGAACACGCTGAGCCAGACGTAGAACACTTTATCGACCAAGGCGCGGTCGGACGAAAAAAAATGGAAGTACAGGTAGAACAGCAGGAAGCTGGCGGCGAAGAAACCGTAAACCGCGGGTAACGCATACCTGAACTTGACGTTGGAAATCACGTAGCCGTACAGGATCACGACGACGAAGCTGAGTGCAAAGCTGATCGTCCACAGCAGGCTGACTTCGGCGTCGCCCCACTCGCTGGCGATGGCATCGCGCGACGGGTGCATGACGTAGTACGACGCCATCAGCACGAACAGGAACAGGAAGGAAACGATGGTCGCCTTGGCCTCGTGGGCCCTGACTTCTATGAATCGCCTGGAAAAGAAGTTACCGCTGCTGGACAAGTTGCTTACACCCGGGTTCCGAATCGTCTCAGGAAGGCAATATGCCGGATCGATGTTGTCTATGTATCATTACCGGCAAGCCAGGTCCGCCAGCGAAAACAGAGCGTAAATTCGTGTTTGGTTCGACTCGTCGCCGCGCGTCTGATGGCTTCCATTTGCGGCTGCGATTGTAAAACGCCTGCAACCGCGGTGAGAGACTTGATCGGGCCATTTTCGCAAAAACATATTTTCTGCATTTTGTAAGCCGAACGCCAACGCAATACGTTTTCGTACGACACTGCGATCACCGGAGGAGCCCCGTGATGAAAGAATTGATAGTTTCCCGCCGCCAGATACTGGCCGGCGCCGCCACTGCGGCCATGCTGGGACCCTTGCGTTTGCTGGCCCAGCCGGCAGCGCTGATACTGAAAACGATACCGTCCTCGGGCGAAACCCTGCCGCCGGTCGGCATCGGCACCAACCGCTACGGCGAAGGTACCGATCCCAAGGAGCGGGCGCTGCTGTTGGCGACGTTGAAAAAATTCCACGAGCTCGGCGGGCGCTTGATCGATACCGCGCCGGTCTATGGCGATTCCGAAGCCGTGCTGGGCAGCCTGATCGCCGAGCTGGGCATACGCAAAGACCTGTTCATGGCCACCAAGACCGATATGAGCGGCAGGATCAAGGCCCAACCCAGCTTCAAGCAATCCAGCGACAAACTGAAGATGGACAAAGTCGATTTGCTACAGGTGCATAACCTGGTCAACGCTCGCGACGAACTCGCCGCGTTGCGCGAATTGAAAGCGGACGGCAAAGCCAGATACATCGGCATCACGCTGGCGCAGACCAACCAGTTTGCCGCGACGGAAACTCTGCTGAAGCAGGAAAAGATGGATTTCGTCCAACTGAATTATTCGCTCGATGACAGGCAAGCCGCCGACAAGCTGCTGCCACTGGCACAGGACAAAGGAATCGCCGTGCTGGTCAACCTGCCATTCGGCCGCGAGCGCCTGTTCCGCGCCACCAATGGCAAGCCGTTGCCGGACTGGGCCGCCGAATTCGACGCCCACAGCTGGGGCCAGTTCTTCCTCAAGTACATCATCGCGCATCCGGCCGTGACCGCCGCCATCCCCGGCACTCGGCGCGAAGAGCACGTGATCGACAACATGGGCGCCGCCGTGGGTAAATTGCCGAACGCGGATTTGCGCAAGCGCCAGGAAAAACTGCTGGAAACCCTGGGCTGAACGCCACGAAAATCACTGCATAAAAATCATTACACAGAGAGACTATCCATCATGATGAAGCCCACGACCCTGTTCAAAGCCGCCAGAAAAATCGCCGCGACGCTGCTGCTGACGCTGCCATGCCTGGCTGCCCACGCCGAGTTCCGTGCCGATGCCGCCACCGTGTTGATCACCGGCTCCAATCGCGGCATCGGCTTCGAACTGGCCAAGCAATATGCCGAAGCCGGCTGGAACGTCATCGCCACCGCCCGCCGCGATGCCAACTCCCCTGAGCTGGCCGACCTGCGCGCGCTGCGCGATGCACATCCCAATCTCGTCATCGAACGCATCGACGTATCCGACACCAAGACCATCAAGGCGGTGGCGGACAAATACAAGAACCAGCCGCTCGACGTGCTGATCAACAATGCCGCCCGCGTCGAAACCTCGTTCCAGGCCGACATGGCCATCGTCAGCAAGCAGTACAGCGAGATCGATTTCGACGACGCCGCGCTCGACTTCAGCATCAACACGCTGGGGCCGATGCGCATGGTGCAGGCATTCATGCCGCAGGTGATGGCGTCGAAGCAGAAGAAGATCGTCAACGTCACCTCGTTCATCGGTTCGTTCGGCTACGGCCCGCCGTCGGCGATCGGCATGAACTACGGTGCCAGCAAGGCCGCGCTGAACATGTACTCGATGAAACTGGCGGAACAGGTCAAGAAGCAAGGCGTCATCGTCGCGCTGGTGGAACCGGTGATGGTGCAGAGCAAGCCCGGCGTCAAGGACATCCCGATGTCGAGCCCGGCCGATGTCGAGATCAAGAAGCTGCGCGCCGTGATCGAGAGCCTGACCATGGACAAATCCGGCAAGATCACCAACTTCAGCACCGGCAAGACCGATCCGTACTGAGTGACGAGCCGCGCCGTGACGTCGGGCACATGAATTCCAACGACCGGCAATGGCGGTTCGGTGATGTAGCCGCCTTGCGCTACATCACCACTGCAGGACGGATCGAGATGTGCTGGCCCTGCCGCGTCGTCGAAGACAGCGACGATCTGCTGGCCTTGTTCATCGCGGCCGGCAGTACTTTTCTGGCCGATCCCAAGCTGACGGCCGCCGAGAAACGCGCCGCCAACCGCGGACAACTGCCCGACGGAGAACTCCTCTGGCACACGGATGCGTTGCGATTGATGCAACCGGGCACCGCACATTCGGTTTTGCTGTTCTGGGACGGCGCAGGCAGCGAACGCCGGCTGAACCGTTATTTCGTCAACCTGGAAGAACCGTTCCGCAGGACGGCGTGCGGCTTCGACACCCAGGATCACACGCTCGATGTGGTCGTAACTCCGGCTCTCGCATGGGCCTGGCGCGATGAACAGGAACTCGACAATCATGTCGGCGAAAAGTTCTTTACGCCGGCACTGGCCGCTGAAATACGCACGGAAGGCAGGCGCGTGATCGACTCGCTTGCAGCCGGCACGCATCCCTGCCTGCAAGGGTGGGCGCGGTGGTCACCGGATCCTGCCTGGTCGGTTCCCTCGATTCCTGCTGAATGGAGCACCACGCCGATCACCAGTTGGGAACGCCGGCATTGGGCGTATGGCGATCCTGAGAACTGGAAATAGTCCGACCCCGACACTTAACAAACCCTTTATGCTTGCTGCACCTCGAGGCTATATGTTCCCGGCATCTGCGGTTTTGCCTACCAACGGAACCCCCATGCTCGATCACGTTAGCCGTCTCGTACGTTTCGCCTGCCGCACTTTGCTGATCGCGAGCTTGAGCGTTGTCATCGCCCACGCTGCACCGCCGAAGCTGGTGCTGCAGATCACGGTGGATCAATTGCGCGGCGATTTGCTGCCGCGCTTCAAGGACAGGTTCGGCGAGGGCGGGTTCCGCTTGCTGATGGAGCGCGGCGTCTATTTCGCCAACGCCAATTACCGGACTGCCAACACGGTGACTTGCGCCGGACACGCAGTGCTGGTGACCGGCGCCGATGTCGGCGAGCACGGCATCGTCGCCAACGACTG
>DATJXP010000099.1:0-7860 GCA_035500035.1 Candidatus Acidiferrum sp.
TGACGGTGTGGCAGAACGTCGAGTTGGCACTGCTGTATCGCGACATCCCTTCGGCCGAACGCAAGCAGCGCGTGCACCAGGTGCTGGAGAAAGTCGGCATCACGCACCGCATGAAGCATTACCCGCAGCAACTGTCGGGCGGTCAGCAGCAGCGCGTCGCCATCGCCCGCGCCATCGTCGGCAATCCGAAAATCCTGCTGGCCGACGAACCGACCGGTAACCTCGACTCCAAAAACGGCGACGAAGTGATGGCGCAATTGAAGGCGCTCAATCGCGAAGGCACCACCATCGTCATGGTGACGCACTCGGAAGAGTACGGCAGCGTCGGCACCCGCATCGTGCGCATGCTGGACGGCAGGGTGATCTCCACCGGCCACTCGCAGGCCGCGTGAGGATACCGCCATGTTGCTCAATTACCTGCTCATTGCGCTGTTCAACTTCAAACGGCAACCGGTGTTTTCCGCGATCAAGGTGCTCAGCCTGGCAATAGGCCTCGGCTGCAGCATCCTCGTCATCATGCACGTGCAGTATTCGCTGAGTTTCGACCGGCATTTTCCCAATGCGGAAAACATCTACCGGCTGGTGACCGGCCTCACCACCGATCATCGCATCGAGTTCGACGGCAGCTCCGACGCCAACGCGCCGAAGATGAAACTGGATTATCCCGACATCGTGCACATCGCCCGGATCCAGTCGTCGCGCGGCTATTTCGGTCGCGGCGATTCGCCGGCCCTGAACGACTACTATTGGTCGGAACCGGAGTTCATCAAGATACTGTCGCTGAAGTTCACCAAGGGTGATCCCGATACCGCACTCAATGAACCCAATAGCGTGGTGCTGGGGGAAGCGGCGGCCGCCAAGTATTTTCCCGGCGAAGATCCGCTCGGCAAGACGCTCACACTCGACAGCCAGACCGAGCTGCGCGTGACCGGTGTCATGCTCGATCTGCCGCCCAACAGTCACATCAAGCTGCCGATCCTGGTATCGGCCTCCACCGGTCGCAAGTTGTTCGGTCAATTCTTCATGGACAGCCCGGCATGGGTCGGTTTCAGCGGTACCCAAACCTACCTGATGCTGCCCAACAAGGCCGAAGCCGCCCGCATCAGCGCCGATCTGCCGAAGTTTCTCGAGCGCAATATCCCCGCGCAACAGCGCACGTTCGCCGCCAACAACAAACTGACGTTGACGTTGCAGCCGTTGCTCGACATCTATCTGGATGAGAGAGCCGGCTTCGGCACCACCAACAACCGGCCGAAGATATTGCTCGGTCTTGGCATCTTCGCCGTGTTGATCCTGCTGACCTCGTGCATCAACTTCGCCAACCTGTCGCTGGCGCAAGTGCAGCAGCGTTTCAAGGAAATCGGCGTGCGCAAGACACTCGGGGCCAAGCGCAGTCAGATCGTCTGGCAGTTCCTGTTCGAATCGCTGCTGTTGACAGTATTGGCGTTGCTGCTGGCGATACCGGCGATCTATTTTGCATTGCCGGTTTACACCAACCTTACCGATACCGATTTTACTTTTGCATCCGCGTTGAAGGCTGGTGGCATCTGGGCGCTGCCGCTGTTCGTGCTGGCTACGGGTGCGCTCTCCGGGTTGTTGCCGGCGCTGGCGCTGTCGCGCCTCGAGCCGGCCAGCATCATCAAGGGCGTTGGTGTGCGCAACCGCTTCAGTGGCTGGCTGCGCTCTACCGTCACCGTGGTGCAATTCGGTTTCTCCACCGGCTTGATCCTGCTGGCGCTGGCGATCGGTCTGCAAATCCGCCACCTCAGCACGATGGATCTCGGCTTCGACAAAAACGATTTGATCGTGATGGACAGTACTTACAATCCGCGCGCGCCGAAGGAATTCGATTACACGGCGATGATCAACGACCTGCGCCAGCATCCGGGGATCGTGTCAGTGGCGAGATCGGGAGCGATGCCTCCGAACACCGGTTCTTACAATCCCTGGCGGCTGCCCAGTTTCGGTCCCGATGAGTTCCGTCCGGTCAGCCATAACGTAGTGGACGTCGGTTACTTCGATACCATGAAATTCAAACTGCTGGCCGGCCGCTGGTTCGCCGACGACCATCCCAACGATTTCATCAGGACGACACCGCCGCCCCCGGGCGAGCAGCCGGCGCCGGAGCCGGAGCACAGCATCGTCATCACCCGCTATGCAGTGAGCAATTTCGGCTTCGCTTCGCCGGATGCCGCACTGAATCAGGTGTTCACGCCTGGCGGCGTCGGAGGTCCCAGTTATCGCGTAATCGGTGTCATCGAGGATTTCCGCCAGAGCGGCGGGCTTGAAGATGTGCTGCGCTCCACCAGCATCCTGCGCGCGACCCAGGACCCGATGCGCGTGTTGCTGGTGCGCATCGATCCCAAGCAGGCCGACAGCGCGTTGAAGCACATAGACGAAGTATGGAAACGCCATCGCCCCGACGTAGCGCCGACGCGCACCTTCTTCGACCAGACCTTCAACGATCTGATCTACAAGCAGACCAACGGCATCAGCAAAGCCGCGACCTTTGCCAGCATCATCACGGTGATCATCTCGGCGATGGGGCTGTATGCGCTGGCGTTCTATTCCACCGAGCGTCGCACCAAGGAAGTCGGCATCCGCAAGGTAATGGGGGCGACTTCGGGCAAGATCGTGTACTTGTTGACGTGGGATTTCCTCAAGCCGGTGTTGCTGGCGTGTGCGCTGGCGTCGGTGGCGGGATATTTCGTCATCCGCCAGTTCATGACGCAGTTTTCGTCGCAGGCTTCGGTGCCGCTGTGGTGGTATCTGCTGGTGGCGCTCGGTACGGCACTGGTGGCAGTGCTGACGGTGTCAGTGCAGTGCTTCCGCGCCGCCAATGCCGATCCGGTGAAATCGCTGCGTTATGAATAGCAGCCGATGATGGGTTGTCATCGTTGATGTCGGTCAATTCGACAGGCAGATGAGCTGGACAGATTCACATGCAGTGCGCGAGCATGTCCAGCAACAGGGCAATCAGCATCGAGGTGCAGCCATGAGCAAGGACAAAACCGGGAAATCCGCCATCAACATCGGCATCGCCGACAAGGACCGCAAGGCGATCGCGGAAGGATTGTCGCGCCTGTTGGCCGACACCTACACGCTGTACCTGACCACGCATAACTTCCATTGGAATGTCACCGGTCCGATGTTCAATACGCTGCACCTGATGTTCATGACGCAGTACACCGAGTTGTGGAATGCGGTCGATCCGATCGCCGAACGCATCCGTTCGTTGGGACACGTGGCACCCGGTTCCTACCAGCAGTTCGCCAAGCTGAGCTCGCTGGCCGATGCGCCGTCCAAACCACCGAAGGCGCTCGACATGGTTAAACTGCTGGCCGATGGCCACGAGGCAGTGGCACGTACCGCGCGTGCCGTATTCCCCGCCGCCAACAAGGCCGACGACCAACCCACCTGCGATCTGCTGACGCAGCGGCTCGATATCCACGAGAAAACCGCGTGGATGCTGCGGGCGTTGCTGGAAGATTGACGGGCCTTGCGCTACTCCCGCCCGGTGGGGCAGGGGTGCATCAGCGATGCCGTTTCAGGATCAGCACCAGGCCTTTCGATGAGCCGTGCCTGGCATTGCCGACCGCGGATACCAGCTCCCATCCCATGCGGCCGAGTTCGTTCAACTGCTCCTCCAATGGCTCCATCTTCAATTTGCCGTTGAGGAAGCCGGTTTCGGAGTAGTCGATGGTCTTGTATTCCCAAGCGTCACTCATGTTCGTCATCTCCTGTATCGTCGTCGTTGTGTTCGACGTCGGTCACCACTTTCTGGATCAGTTTGACGCGGCCGCTTTTCACCAGCGCGTCGCGCAAAACGTATTCGATCTGGGCGTTGAGGCTGCGCAGGTCATCGTCGGCCCAGCGTTGCATGGCAGCGAGGACCGTTTCGTTGATGCGCAGCGGGTAGGCTTTCTTGGCCACGTGGCCTCCGCGCTCAGTACAAACTGCCGGCGTTGATCACGGGCTGGGTTTTCTGGTCGCCGCACAGCACGACCAGCAGGTTGCTGACCATCGCGGCCTTGCGTTCGGCATCCAGCTCCACCACTTCCAGCGATTTCAATTGCTCGAGCGCCGCATGCACGATGCCGACCGCGCCCTGCACGATGATCTTGCGGGCGCCGAGGATGGCGCTGGCCTGTTGCCGCTGCAGCATCGCTTGCGCGATTTCCGGCGCATAGGCGAGGTGGCTCAGGCGGGCTTCCATCACTTCGACGCCGGCTTTTTGCAAACGTGCGGCCACTTCTTCCTTGAGCTTGAGCGCGATCTCGTTGGAATTGCTGCGCAGCGTCAGGCCCTTGTGATCGTCGCCGTGGTCTTCGTACGGATAGCTGGTGGCGAGATTGCGCAACGCCGATTCGCTCTGGATCGTCACGTAGTTCTCGTAGTTGTCGACTTCGAAGATGGCCTCGGCGGTATCGACCACGCGCCAGACGATGATGGCGGCGATCTCGATCGGGTTGCCGTTGGCGTCATTCACTTTCAGCTTGCCGCTTTCGAAGTTGCGCACGCGCAGACTCACACGTTTCTTGCTGTAGAAAGGGTTGGCCCAGTGCAGGCCGCTCTCGCGGTCGGTGCCGACATAGCGGCCGAACAGCGTCAGCACCTTGCCCTGGTTCGGTTGCACGACATAAAAACCGAACCAGCATACGAAGTTGACGACTGACGCCAGGATCGGGATCAGTTTCCACGCATGCGGCGCGGCGCCGATGGCGACTATCAGTAGCACTTGCAGTACGAACAGCACGATGATCCAGGCTACGCCCGGCATGGTTGAGGTAATTCTGATTTCGTTGGTCATGGGCTTTCCTCCTGTGGGGCATCAATAAATCCAAGTGATATCTAATATATATCACTTTCGCTAAATTGCAACTGCAAAACCGGGTGTCAGGAAAAACCGAGGCAATCCAATGGGATATGGTCGTGGCTGCGTAGGATGCGCTACATTTCCTCGCCGGGAGTCATACCGGAACTTTGGTGAACAGGAGGAAACGAGCGTGTCGAACCATGTTGCCCCGCTGGATATCGCGACCACTTATCTGAGGCTCAAGCCCGATGGCCTGGCGGACAAGATGCCTGCCGCCAACTTCTGGCCCGACTTGTTTGCCGGCAAGTACGGCAACTGTCACAACGAGTACATCGTGGTCACGTCATCGTTCGACCAGAACTGGTCGAGCTGGGAAATCCATCCCAACGGCGACGAGATCGTGATCCTGCTGAGCGGCGCCGTCGATTTCATCCTCGACACGCCGGACGGCGAAAAGGTGATGCAGGTTCGCAAGCAGGGCGAATATGCCTTCGTGCCGAAAGGAACCTGGCACACCGCCAATCCGCTGCAGCCGACTACGATGTTGTTCATCACGGCGGGCGAAGGCACGTACGTGAAGCCTCGCACTTAGCGATATCAAAATCGCCCGCGGCGTTCGAAGCCTCTATACCTGATCCGCGCTTTGTATTGGTAGAGAGCCGCGGATATCGTTCATGAAAAAAAGCGGCCCTGGGGCCGCTTTTTTGTACTGCAGGAAAATTATTTCTTGGCTGGAGCCGGAGCCGCCGCCGCTTTTTCGCGCTTGGCGACCACGGGCGGCATCTGTGGCATCTCGGGGGCGCCGGCAGGCATACCTTCCATCTTGGTTTGCAGCGTCAGCGAATCGCCGTCGAGCTTGCCGCTGTAACTCAACGTCATGTCGCCGCCGGGCGTCTGCATCTTGACCTTGAAGCTGACGTCCTTGCCGTTGATCTTGCCGTCGCTGATCGGCATCTTCATGTCGGGCATCATTGGCATCGACATCGCGCCGCTGAGTGCGCCGCCTTTTTCGGCTTTCAGGTCGAAAGCGATCTGCATATCGCCTTGCGGCGAGTTGGCGGTGAAGTTCCAGTTGCCGTCGATGCCGGTCTGCGCGTGCAGCACCGGCGCCAGCAACGCCAGCGCCAATGCCGTGATTTGTGCGGTTTTTTTCATGGATGACTCCTTATCGTTGTTGTAGTGGTACTGCGGTCTTACGGCTGCGACACCGGTGTGGAAGGCGGCAGCGGTTTCTTGGCCGGGCGATGGAGCAGCGCGCCGACTTTCAGCGCCACCCAGTCCTGCATGTCGTCCACCAGCGTGTAGAACACCGGCACGATGAACAGGCTGACGCCGGTCGAGACGATCAAGCCGCCCATCACCGCCACGCCCATCGGTGCGCGGAAACTCGGGTCGCCGGCCCAGCCCATTGCCACCGGCAGCATGCCGGCGCTCATCGCGATCGACGTCATCACGATCGGACGCGCGCGTTTGGCGCAGGAGTCGAGCATGGCATCGAGCCGCGACAAGCCATGGTCGCGCTGCGCCATGATGGCGTACTCGACCAGCAGGATGGAGTTCTTCGTTACGATGCCCATCAGCATCAACAAGCCGATCAACGAATTGATCGCCAGGCCGTAACCGCACACGAGCAGGGCGACGATGGCCCCGGCGGCCGACGGCGGCAATGCCGAAAGAATCGTCAGCGGTTGCACGAACTTGTGGAACAGGATCACCAGCACCGAGTAGATGGCGAAGATGCCGACCACCATCGCCATACCGAAGCGGCCGAAGATTTCCTGGATGAACTTGGAGTCGCCGGTACGCATCGACTTCACGCCGTCGGGCAGGTTGCGGATCGCCGGCGAGCTTTCCACCCGCGTCAGGATGTCGCCGAGCGGCAAACCGTTGAGGTTGGCGCTCAGCGTGATGTTGCGGCTGCGGTTGACGCGCGTGATCTCGGCCGGACCGGAGCCGAGACTGACGTCGGCCACGTTGATCAGCGGCACCGGGCCGGCAGTGCCGAGCACGGTCAACTGGCTGATGCGATCGATGTCCATGCGGGCGGCGTCGTTCAAACGCACGCGGATCGGAATCTGGCGGTTGTCCAGATTGAATTTGGCCAGGCTGTTGTCGATGTCGCCTGATGTGGCGATGCGTGTCACCTGGCTGATCGAATCCGCCGTTACGCCAAGAGCGGCTGCGCGCTCGGCATCCGGCCGGATCTGGATTTCCGGCATCTTCAACGAAGCGCTGCTGTTGACGGTGCCGAGCCCGGCAATGCCGCGCAGTTCGCGTTCGACATTGGAAGCCGCCGCTGCCATCAGGTCGGTGTTGTCGCCGACCAGCGTGATCTGGAAACGGTCACCATTGGAGCCGTTGAACTGGATGCGTGCGCCGGGAATCGAGCGCAGTGCCTCGGTGGCCTTGCGTTCGAAGTCCTGTTGCAGCGTGGTGACGCCTTTCGGGTTGTTGAGCTGGATGGTCAGCGTGCCGCTGCGTACCGCGCCAGCCTGGGCACCGCCGCCGCCAGGGCCGCCGCCGGCACTACCGGTGCCGATGGCGGTATAGACACTGGCCACTTCCGGCATCGGCGCGATGACTTTGCGCGCTTCTTCGGCGACGCGCAGCGTGTCTTCGATGCGGGCGCCCGGCGGCAGTTCCACCGACAGCTGGGTAAAGCCGCTGTTGCCGGCCGGTGCGAACCCGGTTGGCAGCAAGCGGAACAACGACAGCATCAAGCCCATCACGACGCTGGACACGATCACCACGACCAGGCGGTGTTGGAGACACCAGCGCACTTTCTGCAGATACCAACCGATCATGAAGATCGGTTTTTCGTCGTGCTCGTGCGCCTTCAACATGTAGGCCGCCATCATCGGCGTCAGCATACGGGCCACCAGCAGCGAGAACAGCACCGCGATCGCCACCGTGAAGCCGAACGGCCGGAAGAATTCGCCGGCGATGCCGCCCATGAACGACACCGGGATGAACACGGCGCAGATCGTCAGCGTAGTGGCGACCACGGCGAGACCGATTTCGATGGCGGCGTCCATTGCCGCTTC
>DATJXP010000100.1:0-7171 GCA_035500035.1 Candidatus Acidiferrum sp.
GGCGGCACCATGTGGTCGATCAGCGTGGCCATGCCGCGCCGCCGCGCCACCAGGCCTTCGCCGACGACGTCGACGTTGTAGATGTACAGATCGGGAATGTCGGCCATCAGCGCATCGGAGGCGTCGGCACTCATCAATCCCATGTCCTTGCCGTCGAGCCATTCGAGCGTGCCGTGCGTGCCCATGTGGACTATGGCGTCGATGTCTTCGGCCTTGTGCAACCAGCGATAGACGGCGACGTACTGGTGCGGCGGCGCGAGGTCGTGCGCGTGGTAGAGCTTTTCCAGATCTTCGCTCCAGCCGCGTATCGGCTGCGGCATCAGCAGGATATTGCCGTACTGCAGGCGCGGGATGACGAACCAGGTCTGGCCGTCGTGCTGCGTCGTCATCAGTTTGTCGTTGGTGGGATCGCCCCAGTCCTTCAGCAGTTTGGCGCGCAGCGCCGGGTCGAGTTCATCGAGCCATTGCCGGTAGGTGGAAACCGGGACTTGCGCCACGCTGCCTTGCTTCAGCATTGCGTCCAGTTCGCCGGGCGCGAAGCTGCCGACGTTGCGGGCTTTGTTGGTGATGTCGTTGAGGATGCTGTCGGCGTCGAGCGGTTTGTCGCCGACGTCGTAGCCCTGCTGCTTGAGGTCGGCCAGGATGTTGGCCAGCGATTCGGCGATGTTCAGGTAACTGGCGCCGATATTCGACTTGCCGACCGGGTAGTTGTAGTACATGAAGGCGATGTGCCTGTCGGCATTGGCCTTGTGCTGCAGGCGTTGGTAGCGCAAGCCGCGCTTCACCGCCATCGCGATGCGCTCGGGTATCGGCTGGTTGACGACGATGGCGAGGCCGGTGGCGGCGTCCACGCGTTTCTCGCGGCTGCCGACCACGGTGGGCGCCACCAACCCGGCCAGTTCCGGCACCGCCGCCTGGAAGGTGCCTTCGAACTGCGACAGTCCGCTCGGCGACTGTTGCCAGTCCTGCACGCTGCGGCCGTACAGCGTGATCAGGTTGATGACGGGGATGTTAAGTTTCGTCAGATGTTGCGTCACCGAAAAATCGGCGAAGCGCATCAGCAACGACAGCGCCACGTCGGCGCGCGCATGGCCTTGCTCGTCCACCAGCATGCGTTCGAAGGCGACGCCGTCGGGATAGCCGAAGAACGGTACCGCTTCGCCGCCCTGACGTTCGATCTCGGCGATCACCGCGTCGATGACTGCAGTCTCGCTGTCGTAGTAGGACGATTTGTAGAAACCCACCGCCACGCGCGGCTTGCCGCTGCCGCTCTTGCCGTTGGCGCGGCGCCAGTCGTCGAACGATTTCCAGTCGGCGAACACGCGGCCGCCGTTGCCGTCGGGATAGTAGTAGCCGAAATCGAGGCTCGGCTTCGGGTCCGATATCCGCAAGCCGCTCACGCCGGCCTTCTGCAGTGCCAGCTTCATCAGCGACAGCTGGTTGTCGCGGCCGCTGTTCTGCCAGTAGGCCATCGCGCGGTCGTCCCACAGCGCACCCTGGCCGGTGAAATATTCCTTCGGTTGCACGCCGACGCCGACGGCGAGCACCTTGCCCTTGGCGGCGATGTCGCGAATGAGATCGGTGTCGTGCGCCTTGTTGTAACGATCGAGCATGTTCTGGTTCATCATGTCGAGCACCATCACGTTCGAACCCTGCAACTTGGCGGGGTCGGCGCTGTCGAAGAACGACTCGGTCAGGAAGTTCAGTTGCACGCGATCCTTGAGCTCCGGGTTTTCCTTCAGCAGCGAGCGCCAGGCTTCGAGTGTGCCGGTCATGTTGCCGTCGGAGAACAGGTAGCTCAGCGTGATCGTGTCCTGCTTCGCCGGCGCGCGCACAGGTTGCGCATTGGCGAATGCGGCGCAGATCAGCAGCAACGCGCCACTGCACGCCAGCAACAGACGCCTGGTCGGCAACGACATCATTTGTTTTTCGCACCGCCGGTTTCCGGCACGTAGATCACCTGGCCATCGGGCAGGCGATAGGCGATGCCGAGCCGTTCGCCGTCGCCGCTGGCCAGCGATTCCTGCGTCACCTTGTAGGCTTCGATCTTCTTGCCTTTCTTGCTGATGATTTCCTGCTCGCCCTTGGCGGTGGTGGTCACCATCGTCACTTCGGTTTCCGGATTGACGAGGTTGCCCATGCGATACACCGAGAACAGCGAGATCATCAGTCCGACGATGAACACCACCGACACGTCGAACAGGTTGGCGATGCCGGCCAGCGGGTCTTCTTCGATTTCTTCCGGTTTCGGCAATTGCAGGAACTTGCTCATGGTGCCTCCGTCAGTTCCGCCAGCGTGTGTTCGGCGATGAAGCGCTGCTCGCGCACGAGCTCGTTGACCCAGCTTTGGCGGATCATGTTGACGACGTAAGCAGCGGTGCCGCAGGCCAGCCCGATGATAGTGGTCGTGAACGCCACCACCATCTGGCCCGCCATCGCGTCGAGGTTGCCGGCCGCCATCGAGGCGAGCGAGACGCCCATCGGAATCAGCGTGCCGAGCAGGCCCAGGCTGGGGCCGACCTTGATCAGCAGACGCGAAGCATTGAGGCCGTGCCGCAATTTCTCTTCGGTTTCGAGGATCAGGAATTCGAGCCCGCCTTCGTGCAACTCATGCTGTGCATGCAATTGGCGGATTTGGGTAACGAGCTGGCGCAGTGCCAACGGCAGTTGATCGACCGTGCCAGGATCCATGCCGAGTACCTTGCCTTGTTTGAGCCACAGCTTGACGCTGAAGCCGGCCCTGTCCTTGCGGTGGGCGAGATATTCCATGCAGCAGCTGCCGGCCATGAAACAGACGGCGATCACGCATAACCACAACAGCACCATCACCGGGAACCGCAACAACTGGCCCACGGCGAACAGACCTTTCTCCAGCAAACCCAACATGTTCATCGGTACTTCCATCCTCTATACAAAAAACCCGACAGCAGCGCGATGACTGCGACCATCAATCCGCTCCAACCCGCGTTGACCGTTGCCTGCGCGGCGCCATCCATGCCCTGCAGCGCGGCGGCCGAACGCCAGCCATCGACGAGATCCGGCAGCGTGGCCACCGCGAAGGCCAGCGGCAACAGCAACATGAAGGCTTCGGTGCGCAGCTCGGCCGCAGCGAATGTGCCGCGACGACAGGCCAACCACAGCGTCGCCATGACACTGACGCACGGCACGATAAAACTTGTTGCCGATGGCAGACCCAGCGCATCGAGCGCGAGCATCCACCATGCCGTCATGACGCCGGCCAGCATGGCGGCGACCCCCGCCCGCGGTCGCCACAGTTGCCACAACAGCGCCAGTGCCAGCAGCAGCGCCGCCTGCGTCGGTGGCAACATCACCGGCAGTAGCGACAGGTTCAGCGACAACCATGGCGCAAACAGCAACAAACCAAACACCAGCCCCAGCAGCCAGTGAAGAACGCCTCGCCACCCGGCGACGCCAGCCGCGAACGCGACGGCGCTAAGTCCGCACAGCAGGGCATGGGCATGAGCGGTCATGCTAATTTCCGTTGCGGGTGCGGCCGCCCAGCGCCAACTGCGCGCCGGTCCACGTCATATATAGAAGCAACAACAGCCCCGATACGCCGAGTACCTTGTCGAGCGCGGCGATACCGGTCCATTTCAGGTAATGGATGTCGTAGATGCGGTTGATCCAGCGGGTGTCGGTGCCTTGCTGCGAGAGAGTAAAGGTATCCCAGTCGAACGTGACATCGACGCCGGTCGTGGTGGTGATGCGGTCGCCATCGATCGCGGCAATGTGCCCATAGCGGACTGGGTTGGCGACAAAGGCATCTTCGACCAATCGTTTCAAATCGTTTTCATCCGGATGCGCGCGCGGTTGCCGGGCCACGGGATCGAGTTGTCGCCAGCGGCCGTCGAGCCTTACCAGCAGATGTTCACCCAGAATGGTGCGCAGCAGTTTCAGTTCCTGCCACGACGGATCGACCGCGAATGCGGTGTGGTCCGCCAGTGGATACGTGCGTACGGCAAGAGTCTCGTAAGCCTGCTCGTAGCGGGGCCTGACCAGAAAAAATACGGCAGTCAGCGACCACGCAATAAAAGGCATCAGCAGGATCAGCCCTATTTTTTTGTGTAGTTTTCGCAGCAACACCACAGAGTACGAGGTCGGAGAAAAAGTCACGGCATGCTATACCAGTTGGTTCATATGTAAATTGAAACGGCAAGTCGAACGGTTAATGCATGGTTAATTAACAGTTCGCCAACGGTTAAAAGGGCTTGAATGCCGGAACGGCGTGGTTAACTTCGCCGCCTTTTCCAGCCAGACCCGGCCGGACGCCGGGTGAGCAGGAGCGGCTGGCTGGAAAAGACCAATAATCAAAATCAATCAGGAAACGTCCAGGAAATGTCGATGGCAGCTCTTACCTCACGTCACAAAACGCTCGCAGCATGTATTGCACTGATCGCTGCCTCCTGCCGGACCGCAGCGGCAGCTCCGGAAACGGACAACCCGGTAGAAGAAATCGTGGTGATCTCCAGCCGCATCCCCGAATCGCTGCGCCAGGTTCCCACCTCGGTGTCAGTGGTCACCGAGACCGATCTGGAAGCCCACGGTAACCTGAGTCTCACCGATGTATTGCGTCAATTGCCGGCAATCGCGACCAGCAACAACGGCGGTGCCGGCAAGACCACTACATTGCGCATCCGCGGCGAAGACGGTTTCCGCACCTTGACCATCTTTGACGGCATGCGCCTGAGCGACCCAAGCGGCACCCAGATCAGCGCCCCCCTGGAACACATCATGAGCAGTGGCATTGGTCGCGTCGAAGTATTGCGCGGTCCGCAGGGTCTGAGTTACGGCGCCGATGCCGGGGGCGTCATCAACATTTCGACCCGGCAGAACGGCACCGGCCTGAGCGGCGGACTCGACCTCGAAGCCGGCCGTTACGACACCCAGCAGATCAGCGGCAATCTCGGCGGCGGCAACGACAAGGTGGATTTCTTCGTGTCGGGCTCGAATTTCTCCACCGCCGGTTTCAATACCCAAACCGCCGACACCGTGCTGCGCGATCGCGACGGCTACGACAACACCACGTGGCACGGTCGCATCGGCTTCAATTTCGACGAGCATTGGCGGGTGGAGCTGGTGCATCACAACGTGGACGGGGACACCCAGTTTGACGGCTGCTACCTGACCAGCACCGTCTATGACTGCCGCGCCACCTACAAACTCAACGCGTCGCGGGCGGCGGTCGAGTACAAGGGCGACGGTATCAGCCAATCGCTGAGTTACTCCACCACCGACAGCAAGAACGAAGATTTTTCCGCCGGGGTTTCCACCTTCACGGCACATGGCAAGCTCGACCGCTGGGAGTACGTCGGCAGCGCCACCAACCTGCCGGGCTTCGACCTCGTCTATGGCGCCGATTTCGAAAAAGACAGCAACGATGGCAAGGGGCGCGACAACAAGGGCGCCTACGTCGAGTATCTCAGTGACTTCTCCAAGGTCTGGCATTTCACGGTCGGTACCCGCTACGACGACAACGACGACTTCGGCAGCAATACCAGCTACCGGCTCGGCGCGTCCTACCTGTACGACCTGGCCGGCGGCGATACGGTGAAGTACAAGACCAGTTACGGCACCGGCTTCCGCGCGCCGAGTCCGTACGAGATCGCCTACAACTCGGGGCCTTACACCTATCCACCGGCGTCCCTGGTCAAGCTGAAGCAGGAAAAGAGCAAGGGTTATGACGTGGGCGTGGAGTATCTCACCCATCGCAACCTGCATCTGGAGGCCACGTACTTCAACCAGGAGATCGAAGATTCCATTTTCTTCGACCTCGCCGCGTACAGCGGCTATCTGCAGGATACGGGGACCAGCAAATCGCAGGGCATCGAACTCGATGCCGAGCTTGGCGTCAGCGACCATCTCGACTTGCGCGCGAACTACACTTACGACGACTCCAAGCGGCCGAACGGCTTGCAGCGCCTGCGTGTGCCGAAGCAACTGGCCAACGCCGGACTGTCGTGGCACGTGATGGAAGACAAGTTGCACGTGAACCTGTTCTATCGCGCCGCGCGCGACGCCATCGATCAATCGGGCAGCAAGATCGTCCAGCTCAGCGACTTCGATGTGATCGATCTGACCACCAGTTACGACTTCACCGGCAACCTGCAAGGTTATGTGCGGCTGGAAAACGCCTTCGACGAGAAGTACCAGGAAGTTACCGGCTACAACACGCCGGGCGCGGCGTTGTACGTCGGTGTGCGTTACCGGCTGGGTCGTTGAAACGGAGCGATTCTCGCCGCAACGATTTGCCGTAAAGACCTGTCGCAACAACGCGTCGCAAAACCAGTCTCCTCTCGGGCAAGGATGCCCGCTCTTTTCCTGCCGGAGATTGTCGCCACCGGACTGTTGGCGGGCCCGGAAAATCAGCGCATCTGCAAGGTGACGTCGTTTGCCCCGGCATCCCAATGCCAGTTGGGTTGACCGGGCACGATGCACACGCCGCCAATCCAGCGTGGCGGCGGTTGCAGCGTCAGCCAGTTCACATTGCCGGCCAGCACTCGCTTGCCAAGTTCGGTGATCTCGATGAAATCCAGCCGCATGCCGCCGTTGTGTTCGCGGATGAACACGGGATCGCGCGCGCGTTCCATCTGCCGCAGTTCGTAATCGAGGCCGCTGTCGCCGATGCCGGAGTAGGCATCGCGTGCCAGGAAGGTTTCGCCGATCAAGCGCGCCACCTTCAATCTGCCGAACTTCGCCAGTGTGGCAAGCAATAGCTGCTGGGTCGCGCCGAGACCGTTGTGCGGCGCCGGCAATTCCGCGAGTTGGCGTTGCAGTGCATCACGCAGTTGCGGCAGCAGCGAAGTGTCGGTGCGCAAACATTTCGCCAGTGTGCGCGGATCGGCGGCGATATAGGCCTGCCAAACGTCGCGCGCGAGCCGCACATGTTCGGCTCTGATGGTCTTGCGTGTCTGCCACAACAACCGCAACGCTTCTGGCGGCAACTGGCCGAGGCCGAGAAAGCGCTGCGCGCCGGGAAAATCGCCGACGCTGATCAGCTCCAGCCGTTGCGGCAAGCCGTGTTGCGCGAAAAAGGCGAGGCAGCGCAGCAGGATCAACTGGTCGTGCGCATCGAGCTCGAACCACAACGTCACGCGTTGGTAATCGGCGATGGCTTGTCGCAGTCGGTGCTCTTCGTCGCGGCAACCGGCGA